>JABMMR010000256.1 GCA_013205525.1 Burkholderiales bacterium
GATGTGTATATCCAAGGCTTGGCACACAGCCAAAGCGAGGCCTCCGCGCATTTCGCCAAAGTTTCTGCCCGAGTAGCGAAACTTCAACTGAGCGACCCTGTTTTTTTGCAGCAAAACTTCGAGGTGGACAAGTCGTATTTCGACTTGAAAAAAATCACACCCTATAAAAACAAAACTAAACCTAAAAAATCATCACAAAAGGCAACACTATGAATGGCACGCTTTATCAGTTCAAACCTGCAAACCTATTTTCTTCCGCCCCTCGTGTGCGACATGTGGGTTGCCAAAGTTGGACCGAAGACAACTTATTGGTTGAAAGCGACCATAACGATATTCTTTACTACACCACCCGTTGGGATGCGCTTTGCCCCTACATCAACGTTTCAGATGAAATGCTGTCCTTTGCGCCGCGTCCTTTTGTGGTGTACGCCTTGCCACCCGACAGCCCCTATGGCGTACCTATCAACGATAAATACGGCTTGGTCGATACTTTCGCCGATGACTTTTGGAGCCAAGAGCGTCGCGAGAGAAAATTTCGTGAACTTGATAAGCAATACAAACATTTCACCTACACCGAAACACTTATTCCTGGCAGCCAATTGACTGTCGACGAGATGTTTGAAATGGGCGGCGAGCACTTTGCCAACTATTGCATTGACGACCGTGAGGTCGAGGGCTTTGTCGACTATGTGCGCGACCTTGAAGTGTTGGTGCTGAAAGTTCACGACACAGAAGACGAATTGGTGCTTACCGATGTGTCTATTTTGCTGCCCAAATACAACCAGCTGTATGGCAGTTTCTGCCAATGGAACCGCGCACATAAAAATCGCTCGCCTGGCATCTACGCCTGTTTGCAAGCTTGTCGATGGGCAGCCAAAAATGGCTTGCGCTATTACAACCTTGGGCCGGTGGATGATTACGGTTACAAGGCCTTGTTCGTGACCGATTTTGAGCCGATTTATGCCATGGCGCTGATAGACCCAGCGCACCCCTTGGCTACAGACCCCACCTCACCACTGGTCACCGACTTCAAACCCCACCAATTCAACCAAATCTTGCGCGACCTGCCTGTTTCTGCTCAAGTGGAAGAACCCATGGCCATGGCGGGCTGATCTGACATCAGAAAAAGTGCTTTTCACCAAAGCTGATGTCGTAATCGATAAACAATTCTTCGCCCTCGGCAATCGCTTTGAGGCTGATTAAAACGCCCGCCTTCTTAAACTTCAAGTTGGGTTTTTTGGAATGGTTGAGGTAGACCGCCAAATCAAACGAGTTGAGCCCAATGGTGGGTACGGATACTTTTTTCTTGTTGTAAAAGCAAAAGGTATCGATTTGTTGGCGTACCCCTTTGGGCAAATCTTTGATTAACTTCTTGCTGATATCTAACTCTTTAACGCGCAAATAACTTTTCAGCGGATGTATGCCTTTGGGGATGGGGCGAATCGCAAATACACCGATGCCATGAATGGGTGAAACCCCCAACTTGCAATAGACCTCTTCATGCAAATGCTCAAGTAGTTTTTTTTCTGAGATGGGCATTTTTACTCCAATGCTTGATAGACCAATTGCTTGACCATGCGTCGATAGTATTGCCGTATGGGTCCTGGCGTTTGAGCCATCAAAACACCAATGAGTTGCTCTTTGGGGTCTACCCAAAAGAAGGTACCACCCGCACCTGCCCATGCGTAGTCGCCCTCGGAGCCTGGAACACTGGCCAAGCCCGCCCCTTGGCGCACCATGAATCCCAAACCAAAGGTATAGCCTTGCACGCCCATCAGCAGTTCACCTGGTTGCAGTGGCGTGGCGACTTTGGCGCCTAAGTGATCGGTAGTCATCAAGGCCACAGTGCTTCTGCTGAGGTAGCGTCGGCCATCCAGACTGCCGCCGTTGAGCAGCATTTGGCAAAAACGCAGATAGTCGTCAGCCGTGGTGGTCATGCCAGCGCCGCCAGACTCATTGCCTTGGGGCTGGGTAACGTCGAGCATTTTGGCCATGGGCGCTTGGGTTAAAGGGTCAATGGCCAAGGCTTGAGCGAGTCGATCAATTTTGTTGGCAGGCACCACAAAATGCGTGTCCTTCATGCCCAATGGCTTGATCAGCTTTTCATCGAGCAACATGCTTAATGGTTTTTTGCCCACCACCTCGAGCACCCGGCCCAGCATGTCGGTAGACAAACTGTATTCCCAGGTACTGCCTGGTTGCCACTGCAAAGGCGCTTTGGCAAAGGCGGCGATTTGTTGCTCGGGCGTGAGGGTGATCCACAGGGAAGGTATCTCCGAAGAGAACAGGCCGGCTTGCTGGTAGGCGCTCTTCATGCTGGGGGAGCGCGTGAATTCCGCATAGGTCAAACCCGAGGTGTGGCGCAATAAATCATGCACCGTGATTTGACGAACAGCCGGCACAGTGACACCCGAGGCATCAGCCGGGTTGGCCATGACTTGCAAGTTGCTAAGGCTTGGTAAAAATTTACCCACGGGGTCAGCCAGTTGAAGCTGGCCTTCCTCGACCATCATCATGGTCAACACAGACACCAAGGGTTTGGTCATGGAGTAAGCGCGAAACAAACTGTCACGCTGGAGAGCTTTGCCGCTGGCCGGGTCTTGCAAACCCATGGCCTCGGCATGCACCACCGCCCCTTTGCGGGCAATCAAAAGAACCGCGCCTGGCATGCGCTTGGCGTCAATTTCTGCTTGAATCACAGGGCGTATGCGAGACAAACGATCGCTTACCATGCCCTTGGATGCAGGCGTTGCTGCGGCAATGTCGGCGGCCACGGCTGCCCAAGGCAGCGTAAACGCCAGACTTGCCACACACAATAAACGACGGGGTAAAAACAAGTGGTTCATAGATACTCCAGCAAAATGAGGGGTTGAGCGCTCGGCGAGTCTAGGCTTTATTTCAATCCAAAGGGTCCCAGTCCTGCAACCATTGCACAAAATATTCCAAGCCTTTGTCCAAAGGGGTCTCGCGCCAACTGCCCAACATCCCCAACAGACGGTCCTCGCTGGCACAGGTCAAGGCGACATCGGCCACCTGCATGGGTGCGTATTCAATGATGGGTTGACGCTTCAAATGCCCGGCCAGCAAATCGATAAAGGCATTAACCTCCACAGGACGCTGGTGTCCCATATTGACAATACTTGCGCCAGCCACCAGCGAGGGGTGCGCCACCAAACCAACAATGGCTTCCACAATATCGTCTACATAGGTAAAGTCGCGGCGAAGTTTGCCTTCGCCAAACACCTTGATGGGCAAACCACGGCGAATGTTTTGGGCAAACATAAAGGGGGCCATATCGGTGCGCCCCCAGGGTCCATAGACGGTGAAAAAACGCATGCCCAGCGAGGCCATGCCGTACTGGGAATGGTAGGCATAGGCCATCAACTCATTGGCCATTTTGGTTGCCGCATAAAAGGACTGAGGTTGGTCGGTGCGGTCACTTTCCACAAAAGGTACTTGGCTGCGCATGCCATAGACGCTGGAGGAGCTGGCGTACAACAGCCTAGGTACTTGCAAGCGATGGCAAGCATCGAGCACATGGGAAAAGCCCACCAAATTGGGTGTGACAAAATCCATAGGCGCTTGCATGGAATGCCTGACACCTGCTTGGGCTGCCAAGTGAACCACTGTGTCGGGTTGCCACTGCGCCACCACTGAAGCAAAGGCATCGGCTTGCCCTATATCTATTTGAAAATACTTCACACCCAAGCGGGTGACACATGCCTGCAGTCGGTCTTTGCGCAAGCGTGCCAAGAACGGGTCAGCCAGGTCAGCAGCGCCCGCCAGCCCGCTGTGTGGGTCGACCTTGTCGCAAGCGGCCACCTGATAGCCCAAGGCATGCAAACTTTTCACCAGATGTGAACCAATGAAACCGGCCACACCCGTTACCAATACTTTTTTGCTCATCTTATTCAGCCGTTTGAATCATTTATGCCTGTTGATGGAAAGTACAAATGCGACCGCTGTTTAGTTCTGCGCCTCGCTTGTCTGCGCGCGCCCAGTCGTTTTTGCTGGTCTTTGCCACTGTGCTTCTGCTTTTTGCTTGGGGAGTATGGCACTCGGACTTGAACCGTGAATGGCTGTTGGCTGTGCATGCCTCCCACATGGGGCCAGCCGAGCTGTGGATTTTTCTCACACAAGGGGGCGACGCTGCGGTGGTTTTGCTGCTGTTGCTGGTCTTGGGCAGATCTTGTCGGCAAGGCGCTGCATGGGCGCTCAAAGGTTTTTTGATGGGCGCTTTGGTGTCGCCGCTTTTGAAAATGTGGTTGGCAGTGCCTAGGCCTTTGATGGCCATTGACCCTGGGTTGCTCAACCCCATGGGGAACCCACCAGGCTCGGCCAACGCCATGCCTTCGGGACATGCTTTGGCAGTGTCTGCCTTGGTGTGCCTGATCGTGCTCATGTACCCCTCACTTTTGCGCCGCAAGGCTTGGTTGCTGCCCTTGATTTTAGGTGGCTTGGTGGTGGCTTTCTCGCGCGTGGTGGTGGGCGCGCATTGGCCGGCTGATGTGCTGGCCGGCATGGGCTTAGGTATTTGGATAGCTTGGCTGGCCATGCAATCGGAGAGGCTATGGCCTTGGACTTCTTTTTTAACCACCCGCCCAGGCAACTGGCTGCTGCTGGTAACAGAGGTGGGCTTGGCGGTATTTATCGTGGTGACAGCACCAGCAGAAACTGCCGCTATTACCGCCATGGTGGTGGTGGCTGTTGTGGGTTTTTTGGGGGCTGTCAGCCGTTACATGGGTCTGCAGCATCAGGGTGCCAGGGGATGATGTTGTGGGCGACCTGCAAACGCTGGCTGAAACTTTTACTGGGCTGGGGTCTGGGCGGACTTTTGCTTGTTTGGCTGCTCAAAGAAGTCAATCTCTTCGGCCTGCGCCAGAGCGCAGAGCAGATTCCCCTATGGATGTGGCTCTTGTGCAGCTTGCTTTGGCTAGGCAGCTTTGTCTGCCGAGGTCTGCGGGTGCAGCAAGAGTGGCAATGGCGGCGCACAGTGAGTTTGCCCCTAGCCATGCGTTTGGTTTTGTTGCATAACGCTGCGGTGTTGCTACTTCCTTTCAGAGCAGGCGAAGCCGGCTACCCCTTGCTGGTCAAACAAGTCTTTGGTGCGCCTGTGTATCAGTCGCTTCGA
>JABMMR010000257.1 GCA_013205525.1 Burkholderiales bacterium
CCGCTGAGCAGCACCGCGTCAAATTCTTTTTTCAGCTGGTCAGCGCTGATGGTTTCCTTGGCCCAATTGGTGATCTTGCTGTCCTTGGGCCAGTTACCCACCAACACACCGGTTTTAAACACCACGCCCTCGGCCTGCATTTGCTCGACACGGCGATCAATATGGATTTTTTCCATTTTGAAGTCGGGAATGCCATAGCGCAACAAGCCGCCCACACGGTCGTTTTTCTCGAACACGGTGACCGCATGGCCCACCCGCGCCAACTGCTGGGCGGCGGCCATTCCCGCAGGACCAGCGCCAATCACGGCGACTTTTTTGCCGGTCTTTTTGGCCGGTGGCTGAGGCACAACCCAGCCCTCGGCCCAGCCACGGTCAATGATGGCGTGCTCAATCGACTTGATGCCCACCGCATCTCCGTTGAAATTCACCACGCAAGCGGCCTCGCAAGGTGCGGGGCAAATGCGGCCAGTGAATTCGGGGAAATTATTGGTGCTGTGCAAGACCGTCAAGGCGTTGTGCCATTGGTTGTTGAAAACCAAATCATTGAAGTCAGGGATGATGTTGTTGACGGGGCATCCGCTGTTGCAAAACGGCGTGCCGCAGTCCATGCAACGCGCGCTTTGGTCTTTGGCCTGCGCCGGCGTCAAGCCGATGACAAACTCTTTGTAATGTTTCAAGCGCTCGGGCACGGGCTTGTAGCCCTCTTCGATACGCTCAAACTCCATGAAGCCGGTGATTTTTCCCATGATGTTTATATCCTTTGTTTTCGCTTAAGACTTGACCGCGACCTTTTGAGCCTTGGCGGGTTTGTCTGAGGCGGCGGCTGCCAGTTCACCCAAAGCGCGTTTGTATTCGTTGGGGAAGACTTTGACAAATTTGCCACGCGCTTGAGCCCAGTCGTCCAGCAAAGCGCGCGCGCGTTTGGAGCCGGTCCAACGGTGGTGGTCTTCCAGCAGCTTCTTTAACTGCGCCTCATCACTTTGACCACGGTGCCACAAAGCCTGAGGTATTTCAGCGGCTTGGGTTTTCTCGTCCAGCACTTTCTCCATACTGACCATGGCGGTGTTGCATCGTTTGTCGAACAAGCCGTCCTCGTTGTACACATAAGCCACGCCTCCGCTCATGCCGGCGGCAAAGTTGCGACCCGTGATGCCCAGCACGGCCACGGTGCCGCCTGTCATGTATTCGCAACCATGGTCGCCCGTGCCTTCGACCACCGCGGTGGCGCCCGACAAACGCACGGCGAAACGCTCACCGGCAACGCCACTGAAAAATGCTTCTCCGCTGGTGGCGCCATACAACACTGTGTTGCCCACTATGGTGTTGACCACCGCCTCACCGCGAAAGTCGATGCTGGGTCGCACCACCACACGCCCACCGGAGAGTCCTTTGCCGGTGTAGTCGTTGGCGTCGCCTATCAAGTACAAGGTGATGCCTTTGGCCAAAAACGCGCCAAAGGATTGACCACCTGTGCCTTCCAACTGAATGCGCAAGGTATCGTCGGGCAAGCCTTCGGGTCGCACTTTGGTGAGCGCACCCGACAACATCGCGCCCACCGAGCGGTTGACGTTGCGCGTGACTTCCATGAACTGCACTTTTTCGCCTTTGTCGATGGCGGCACGGCTTTTCTCTATCAGCACTTTGTCCAGCGCTTTGTCCAAACCGTGGTCTTGGGTGCCGGTGTGGAACAAGGGCGTGCCTGCGGGTACTTCAGGCCTGGCCAACAAGCGGGCAAAATCCAAGCCACGGGCCTTCCAATGCTCAACACCTTGTTTCATGTCCAGCAAATCTGAGCGGCCGATGAGGTCGTCGAACTTGGCAATCCCTAGTTGCGCCATGATGTGGCGAACTTCTTCAGCGATAAAGAAGAAATAGTTCACCACATGCTCGGGCTTGCCAGAGAATTTTTGGCGCAGCAACGGGTCTTGCGTGGCCACGCCCACCGGGCAGGTGTTCAAGTGGCATTTGCGCATCATGATGCAGCCTTCCACCACCAAGGGGGCGGTGGCAAAACCAAATTCATCAGCACCCAACAGTGCGCCAATGGCCACATCGCGGCCGGTTTTCATTTGGCCATCGGTTTGCACCCGAATGCGACCACGCAAACCATTCATGACCAAGGTTTGCTGGGTTTCGGCCAAACCTATTTCCCAAGGACTTCCCGCGTGCTTGATGGACGACCAAGGCGAGGCGCCCGTGCCGCCGTCGTGTCCGGCAATCACCACATGGTCGGCCTTGCACTTGGCCACACCCGCGGCAATGGTGCCCACCCCCACTTCGGAGACCAACTTCACGCTGATGTCCGCATGGGGCGCGACGTTTTTCAGGTCGTGGATGAGCTGGGCCAAGTCTTCAATGGAGTAAATATCGTGGTGCGGCGGCGGGGAAATCAGACCCACACCTGGCACCGAATAACGCAAAAACCCGATGTACTCAGACACCTTGGTGCCCGGCAGCTGTCCACCTTCACCAGGCTTGGCACCTTGCGCCATCTTGATTTGAATTTGGTCGGCGCTGCTGAGGTATTCAGCGGTCACGCCAAAGCGGCCCGAGGCGACTTGCTTGATTTTGGAGCGCAGGGAGTCGCCAGCCTGCAAAGGCAAATCGACTTC
>JABMMR010000258.1 GCA_013205525.1 Burkholderiales bacterium
AGCAGCAGAACTGAAATTACGTTTTACTGAACTGCACCAAGAGCTGATTCAAGACACTTCAAATTTGGTGACCTGTGCGGTTAAAAAAATCGTTGGCGCTTAATCAGAAATCATTTGATTGGGATATCCCGGGCTTGGTTGCCGGTGTTGATGAAGCTGGTCGTGGGCCGTTGGCTGGCCCCGTATTCGCGGCAGCAGTTATTTTGGACGATATGTCTCCCATTTCAGGTTTGGCTGACTCTAAGAAGCTTTCCCCTACAAAAAGAGATCTGCTTTACGACATCATCAAAGCTCGCGCTTTATGTTTCAGCGTTGCAACGGCAAGCGTGCATGAAATTGATCAATTGAATATTTTGCAAGCTTCATTATTAGCCATGCAAAGGGCTGTTAAAGGTCTTAGACTCAAGCCAATGAAGGTGCTTGTGGATGGTAACCGTTTGCCCGTTTTAGATATAAGAGCGGAAGCGATTGTGAGAGGTGACTCAAAAGTGGCCAGCATTTCTGCAGCGTCTATTCTTGCCAAGGTTGAACGAGACCGTTGGTGCATGGAGATAGATACACAATACCCACTTTATGGTTTTGCCATGCATAAAGGATATGGGACCAGCTTTCATTTAAATGCGCTTAAAGAGCATGGGCCTTGTGCTTTACATCGAAGCAGTTTCGCCCCCGTAGCTCAGTATTTAGTTAAGTGATCTGTTTATGACCAGCCCCGTACAAATTGAGAAAATTACATCAAGGCAAAACGCTTGGTATAAAGAGTTGCGCGATTGGTCGTATTCTTCGGGCCTGCACAAAGACAAACAAAAAATATGGTTAGAAGGTGACCATTTATGTGAAGCGGCTCGCTTAAAAGGTTTTCGTTTTGACACCGTGGTTTTCAGAGACGACTGTCAACACGATTTAATCACCTCCTGGTCCCATGTCGACAGCAAGTTTTTACAAGTTTCTGCGTCCGTGATGGCGGGCTTAAGCAGTCTGAATTCTTCACCCATGATGGCTGCTGTTGCATGCTTGCCGACCAAGCCTGCTTTCAACCCGCATATCTGCACTGTGGTCCTCGATCAACTGCAAGACCCTGGTAATGCAGGCTCCATCATCAGAAGTACGGCTGCATTTGGGTTCAAGCAAATGCTGACAACGCCTCATTCTGTCGGTCTTTGGACACACAAGGTGGTGCGTGCTGCCATGGGCGCTCATTTTGCATTGAACATCATTGAAAATATAAGTATTGAGGAGATACAGTCAACCCCTCTGTCTGTTGTTCTCACAAGCTCACATCATGGTATTTTTTTAGATGAGCTTGTTACAAATCAAAAATTACCTACACCCATAGCTTGGATCTTTGGACACGAGGGGAGAGGCCACAGTTCCCAATGGGCAGATAAGCATTGTCAAACCATCCGCATCAAGCAAACAGGTGGTGAGGAATCTTTAAATGTGGCTGCAGCTGCGGCTATTTGCTTGCACGCCAGTGCAACCCAGCGTGACTAACTGAGACAAATCAAAGTTAAAAATGTCACAAGGCTATAATGAAATACTTTACTAACCCCCCAGTGCGTCCTAAGCTAGACTCAAAGCCAACCCCTTGAAAACTGCCAATGAGCGTTGGCTCTCATGCGGCTAGGGCGTCACCAAACTCGGAGATCTGAGTGCTTTTGTCTCTTCAGGGAAAACACCCTTCAGCCATTTTGGCTCTCGCAGACGGCACTGTCTTTGTAGGTTCTTCTATCGGTCACTCAGGCATCACTGTCGGTGAAATGGTTTTCAATACCTCTATGACGGGGTATCAAGAAATCTTGACTGATCCAAGCTACTGCCAACAAATAGTGACCCTGACCTATCCTCATATTGGTAACTACGGGGTCAATCATGAAGATGCTGAATCATCCCGAGTTCAAGCAGCAGGCTTGGTTATCAAAAACTTGCCGCTGACACATTCAAACTTCAGGGCCGACACTGATCTTTCTTCTTATTTGAAAAGTAATCATTGTGTTGCTATCGCAGACATTGATACCCGTATGTTGACCCGCTTGTTGCGTGAGAAAGGTGCGCAAAATGGCGCCCTACTAGCGCTGGCATTGGGCGAGTCTGTTGGGCCTCAGTCTATTGAGTTGGCATTAAAGGCCGCCCAGGGTGCTGCCTCTATGTCGGGCTTAGATCTGGCCAAAGAAGTTTCAGTGAGTAGTTCTTACGCTTGGAGTGAATCCGAATGGGTATTAGGTGAGGGCTATGGCCACCAAACCCAAGCTCATTTGCATGTGGTGGCTTACGACTTTGGCGTGAAGAGAAACATTCTTCGGATGTTGGCGCAGCGCGGTTGCAAAGTAACGGTGGTACCAGCGCAAACCTCTGCTGATGATGTTTTGGAATTGAAACCCGATGGTGTTTTCCTGTCCAATGGTCCCGGAGATCCAGGCCCTTGCGCTTACGCCATTTCTGCCACCCAAGCCCTGCTTCAAAAGGGTGTACCTATCTTTGGCATTTGTTTAGGGCATCAAATATTGGCCTTAGCTTGTGGCGCGTCCACCTACAAAATGAAATTTGGTCACCATGGCGCCAACCATCCCGTCAAAGATTTAGACAATGGACGTGTTTGTATCACCAGCCAAAACCACGGATTTGCGGTAGATGAAAAAACCTTGCCGCCACATATTCGCAGTACACATATCAGTTTGTTCGATGGAAGTTTGCAAGGGTTGTCGCTGAAAGACAAACCCGCCTTCAGTTTTCAGGGCCATCCTGAAGCATCCCCCGGTCCTCACGATATCGGGTATTTATTTGATCGTTTCATTGATTCCATGATGGTAGTCACGCATGCCTAAGCGCACAGATTTAAAAAGTATCCTCATCATTGGCGCTGGCCCGATTGTGATTGGTCAAGCCTGTGAGTTTGATTATTCGGGGGTGCAAGCTTGTAAAGCTTTGAGGGAAGAGGGCTTCAAGGTCATCTTGATCAACAGCAATCCGGCCACCATCATGACCGACCCAGCCACGGCCGATGTCACCTACATAGAGCCCATCACTTGGCCAACAGTTGAACGAATCATTGCCAAGGAAAGACCTGATGCCATTTTGCCCACCATGGGCGGGCAAACTGCCCTCAATTGTGCGTTGGACTTGTGGCGCAATGGCATTCTTGAAAAGTACACGGGAAGTCACACCGGTAAATCAATTGAATTGATTGGTGCGACGCCACAGGCCATTGATAAAGCCGAAGACAGATTAAAGTTCAAAGACGCCATGACCAAAATTGGTTTGGGTTCTGCGCAATCAGGCATTGCCCACACCTTAGAAGAGGCTTGGAGCGTTCAAAAGACAGTTGGTTTCCCTGTCGTTATCCGTCCAAGTTTTACATTGGGCGGCACGGGTGGTGGCATTGCCTATAACGCTGAAGAGTTTGAAACCATCTGCAAACGTGGAATTGAGGCCTCGCCAACCAGTGAACTCTTGATTGAAGAGTCACTGCTGGGATGGAAAGAATATGAAATGGAAGTTGTTCGCGATAAAGCTGACAACTGCATCATTGTTTGCTCGATTGAAAACCTGGATCCCATGGGCGTGCACACAGGTGACTCCATCACTGTCGCGCCTGCACAAACCCTGACCGATAAGGAATACCAAATCATGCGAAATGCCAGCTTGGCTGTTTTGCGTGAAATCGGTGTGGATACGGGTGGATCTAATGTTCAGTTTTCCATCAATCCAGAGGATGGCCGAATGGTTGTCATTGAGATGAATCCGCGTGTTTCCAGGTCCTCCGCGCTCGCATCCAAAGCTACAGGCTTTCCAATTGCCAAAGTTGCTGCGAAATTGGCTGTGGGTTTTACCTTGGATGAATTGCGCAATGACATCACTGGGGGCGCCACGCCAGCCAGTTTTGAGCCTAGCATCGATTATGTGGTGACCAAAATACCCCGCTTTGCTTTTGAAAAATTTCCCACGGCCGACAGTCGTTTGACCACGCAGATGAAGTCAGTTGGTGAAGTCATGGCCATGGGGCGAACATTTCAAGAATCCTTGCAAAAAGCTTTGCGCGGTTTGGAAGTAGGCGTGGATGGACTGAATGAAAAAACCCAAGACAGAGAGACACTTGAAAAAGAACTCGGAGAGCCTGGACCAGAACGAATCTGGTATGTGGGGGATGCTTTTGCGCAAGGGATGACGGTCAACGAGGTTTATGCGCTGACAAAAATTGACAAATGGTTTTTGGTTCAGATTGAAGATATCGTCAAAATTGAACTCGAGTTAGAAACACATCAGTTGTCGGAGCTCTCTAAGCTTGAAGTTTTGCAGTTAAAACAAAAAGGCTTTTCTGACAGACGCTTAGCTAAGTTGTTGAAAACCGATGAAAACGCTGTTCGTGCCTTCAGGCATGCGCATGGCATCAGACCGGTCTATAAAAGAGTGGATACATGTGCGGCTGAGTTCGCAACCAACACGGCTTATATGTATTCCAGCTATGAACAAGAATGTGAATCAGAGCCCACAAACCGCAAGAAGATCATGGTGCTGGGTGGTGGGCCCAACCGGATTGGTCAAGGTATTGAGTTTGATTACTGCTGTGTCCACGCGGCTCTTGCGATGCGTGAAGACGGTTATGAAACCATTATGGTCAATTGCAATCCTGAAACTGTGTCGACCGATTACGATACAAGCGACCGCCTCTATTTTGAGCCCTTGACCCTCGAAGATGTTCTCGAAATTGTTGATAAAGAAAAGCCTCTGGGTGTGATTGTTCAATACGGTGGACAAACGCCTTTGAAATTGGCCCTAGGTCTTGAAGCAGCGGGCGTTCCCATTATTGGAACAAGCCCAGACATGATTGACGCAGCTGAAGACCGTGAGCGTTTTCAAAAGCTATTGCACCAACTGGGCTTGCGTCAGCCACCCAATGCCACTGCTCGCACTGAAGAAGAAGCGCTTGCCCAAGCGGCGCTTCTCGGATACCCCTTGGTGGTACGTCCAAGCTATGTATTGGGCGGGAGAGCCATGGAAATTGTTCATGAGCAGCGCGACCTTGAGCGCTATATGCGTGAAGCGGTGAAGGTCAGTCACGATTCGCCTGTTTTACTGGATCGTTTTTTGAATGACGCTATTGAATGTGATGTTGACGCCATTTGTGATGGCGTACAAGTCTTTATTGCTGGCGTGATGGAGCATATTGAGCAAGCGGGTGTTCACAGTGGTGACTCAGCTTGTTCTTTGCCACCTTACTCCCTTTCAGCTCAAACCATAGACGAAATCAAACGCCAGACGACGGCCATGGCACATGGCTTAAAAGTTGTTGGCTTGATGAACGTTCAGTTTGCGATTCAGCAAAAAGAGGGCGTTGATGTCATTTATGTTTTAGAAGTAAATCCACGGGCGAGTCGCACTGTTCCATTCGTTAGCAAGTCGACAGGCCTTCAGTTGGCCAAAGTTGCCGCTCGCTGCATGGTCGGAAAATCTCTGGAGTCGCAGGGCATCGTCAAGGAAATTAATCCACCTTATTTCAGCGTCAAGGAAGCCGTTTTCCCCTTTGTGAAGTTTCCAGGGGTTGACACTATTTTGGGCCCTGAAATGAAATCAACCGGTGAAGTCATGGGTGTCGGTAAATCATTTGGTGAGGCATTTGTTAAAAGTCAATTAGGTGCTGGGACCAAAATACCTCGCCCAACTGACCCTGTTCGCAAAGTATTCTTGACGGTTAAAAACAGCGATAAAGAGCGCGCTGTATTGATTGCCAAAGCCTTGATCGACTATGGTTTTATGTTGCTTGCCACCAAGGGAACTGCCGCGGCTATCAGTGCTGCAGGGCTGCAAGTGGTGGCAGTGAACAAAGTAACCGAAGGACGCCCTCACGTGGTTGACATGCTCAAAAACAATGAAATTGCATTGGTTATCAATACAGTAGAAGAACGTCGCAATGCGATTGCAGACTCACGGCAGATTCGCATATCTTCCCTGCTGGCTCGTGTCACAACATTCACCACCATTGCCGGCGCACAAGCTGCTGTCGAAGGAATGAAATATTTGGACAACCTCGATGTTTATTCGTTACAAGAATTGCACGCTCAATTAACAACTTGATTTTTAACTGGATACATTGATGGCAACCCTACCTATTACCAAGCGCGGTGCAGAAAAACTTAAGCAAGAACTGCATACCCTCAAAACCGTTGATCGTCCTTGGGTGATTAATGCGATTGCTGAAGCAAGAGCTCAAGGGGACTTGAGTGAAAACGCCGAATATGACGCTGCCAAGGACAGGCAGGGTTTTATTGAAGGGCGAATTCAGGAAATCGAGAGCAAGCTGTCAATGGCACAAATCATCGATCCAACTTCAGTGGATGCCGGCGGGAGGGTCGTCTTTGGAGCGACTGTTGAATTAGAAGATCAATCCTCTGGAGAGTTAGTCACCTACCAAATCGTTGGCGAAGATGAGGCTGATTTGAAGCTTGGGTTGATCAATATCAGCAGCCCCATCGCCCGAGCCTTGATTGGCAAAGAAGAAGGTGATGTCGCGAAAGTGGAAGCGCCCAGTGGAATTAAAGGCTATGAAATTGTGAAGGTTTCATACCTTTAAGCAGCCTAAGCTTGGGCAATTTTTTTGACAGACTTGATTTTAGGTTTGGCGCGTTTAATTTGTCCGCCAGCTGTCAATCGTTCATTTCCTAAGACAGTAACCCGTTTCATTTCTGGGCGTTGGCCACCACGTTTGCTGTATTTCAAAACCTTGAACTCTCTAGGTCCTGGTTGCTTATCTTCCTTGGGATTTTTTTCTTTGTCGGGCTGTGGTCGCCACAGAACCAATAGTTTTCCAATGTGTTGAATCGGTGCGGCATTCAATTGATCTGCAAGAGCATTAAAAATGACTTCTCTTGACTGTCGGTCATCGCCCAAAACCCTGATCTTGATAAGTCCATGAGCGGACAGTGCCAAATCGGTTTCTTTGACGACGGCGGAGGTCAGTCCGTCGTTTCCTATCATCACCACAGGGTCTAGGTGATGTGCCAGAGCGCGATGGGTTTTTCTTTGAGCGGGGGTAAGTTGTATATAAGCCATAAAGGGTATTATCTTCTTACCTTAAGGATGTTTGTTTGAAAGTTAAAACTCAAAGTAAAAAAGTCAATAAATCATGGCTCAATGATCATGTGAACGACCCCTATGTCAAGCTTGCGCAAAAGGAAGGTTACCGAGCCAGAGCAGCTTACAAACTTAAAGAAATTAATGAGACTCTCAACCTCATCAGGCCAGGCTCTTTCGTCGTAGACCTTGGCAGTGCGCCAGGTGCTTGGAGTCAGTACACAAGGCGGTGTTTGTCTCCACAAGGTGCTGCAGTGGGTGAATTGGACGGAACAGTGATAGCACTAGATATTTTGCCTATGACGCCTGTCGAGGGCGTCATCTTTTTGCAAGGTGATTTCCGTGAACCAGAGATTGCCAGCGAACTGACGACGCTTCTTGCGGGACGCAAGATTGATGCAGTTTTATCAGATATGGCTCCCAATTTATCGGGTATTGAATCCGCGGATGCAGCACGAATGACGCATTTGGTTGAATTAGCGGTGGAATTTGCCATCTCGCACTTGAGTTCACAAGGCGCACTCGTCGTGAAAGTATTTCACGGCAGCGGTTACTCACAGTTAGTCAAGCTTTTCAAGGACACATTTAAAGTTGTCAAGCCTATAAAGCCAAAGGCTAGCAGAAGCAACTCATCTGAAAACTTTATTGTTGGTATTGGCTTAAAGTAACGATTCAAATTAAAACCCATACTTCTTTAATGGCACAAATTACACAAAAGTTTCTTTTCAGCTTGAAAAGCCTAAAATGTCTACAAGTTGTATTTCTTATTTCTCTAATTTGCTTTGACTGGAGTCTGCATTGAATAACCCTTGGTTTTCTAAAGTGGCCGTTTGGTTGGTGATTGCCTTGGTACTTTTTACAGTTTTCAAGCAATTCGATACCCGAGGCGCGGCTGGTAATGGGTATTTGGCCTATTCCGATTTCTTAGATGAAGTCAAAGGCAAACGTATCAAGTCAGCAACGATTCAAGAGGGGCAGGGCGGCACTGAAATCATTGCCACCACCACCGACGACCGTAAAGTTCGAACCA
>JABMMR010000259.1 GCA_013205525.1 Burkholderiales bacterium
CGCTTCACAACAGCCTTGAGCAACGCATCCTGCCGTTATTTGCCGGTCGGATCTTGTCCTTCGATGAAGCTACTTCCAAAGCCTATGGGGAACTACGAGCATTTGCAAAGTCGCAAGGAAAAGCCATTGCACCTGCTGATGGCTACATTGCAGCAACAGCCCTTTGCAGCAGCTTGATGGTGGCTACACGAGACACAGGTCCGTTTGAAGCAGCAGGTCTGCAAGTCATCAATCCCTGGGGTTTGCCTCAATGATTCAACTGCCCCCACACCTTCTCCAAGCGCTTCACACTCACTGGCTGCGGCGTGCGCAGTTCTTGCGCAAAAAAACTTACCCGCAGTTCTTCCAATAGCCAGCGCAATTCCAGCATGCGTGCATCCGCTTGACCTTTGCGCTCGGCCAGCAAGCGCCAATATTTTTGCTCCAAGGGTTTGAGCTCAGCCAAACGCTGGACGTCGCGGGCGGGGTCGGCGCGGTATTTCTCTAGCCGCAAGCTGATGGCTTTGAGGTAACGCGCAAAGTGCTGCAACTGCGGCCAAGGGGTGACGCTCAGGAAATTTTTAGGCAGCAGGCGTTGCAGTTGCTGAGCGCAGTCTGCGCCGGCGTCAGGGGCGTTTTTTGTGTCCTTGATTTTTCGGGTGGCGGCTCCAAACTCCAACAACACGCTGCCTGCGAGGCGCGCCACTTCATTGGCTATCAGCGTGAGGCGTGACCTGCCCTCCTCGATGCGGCGCTTGAAGCTGGCCTCGTCATTGGGCAAGGGTTCAACCAAAAAAGCGCGTTCCAGCGCGACTTCAATGATCTGGGTTTTCAGTTCATCGGCTGTGCCCAAGCTCATGTAAGCCACAGACATTTTTTGCAAATCGGGAATGTTTTTTTCCAAGTACTTCAATGCGTCTTTTATTTGCAGAGCAAATAACCTCGCCAAGCCTTTTCGGTTCTTGGCAGCAGCTACGTCGGGCTCGTCAAACACCTCGATGCCAACGGCGTCGCCCATGTCCACCAGCGCAGGAAAACCTACCAAGGTTTGACCGCCTTTGCTGATTTCCATCAACTCGGGAAGTTCGCCAAAGGACCAACTGGTGTGGCGCTGAGTAATTGGAGCAATTGGAGTAATTGGGGTCAGATCCCGATTTTTGGTAACAGAGTCCAAATTTTGCTTTAGAAAATCGGGGTCTGACCCCGATTTCGACACCAATTTCCGCTGACCCAAATAATCGGGATCTGACCCCAATTTCTCAAGCTTCAAACCGGCGAGGGCCTGAAACGCGCCACGCGCTTGGCTGCCAAGTTCGGCTTTGAGAGCGCCCAAATTGCGACCCATGCCGAGTTGGCGGCCATGCTCATCCACAACCTTAAAGTTCATGAAAAAGTGAGCGCTCAACATATCCAGTTTGAAGTCACCTCGCTTGACATCCAAGCTGGTCTGGTCGCGCACTTTTTTCAGCAGCACCTCGGTGAGTGCACCCGCCCCAAACACCTCGGGCGTCGACAGTTCTGTTGCAAGCCGCGCCGCGCTCTCAGGCAAAGGAACAAAGCGGCTGCGAGGGCGTTGCGGCAGACTTTTCAAAAGTGCTTGAATTTTGTCTTTCAACATACCAGGCACCAACCACTCGGCGCGGTCGTCGCTGACTTGGTTGAGCACAAACAGCGGCACCGTGACGGTGACGCCGTCTTTGGGGTCGCTGGGTTCGTGCAAATAGCTAGCTTGGCAATCGGTGCCCCCTAAGCGCAGTATTTTGGGAAACGCCTGCGCAGTGATGCCCACAGCTTCGTGGCGCATCAAGGCCTCACGGGTCATCAACAGCGGCTCGCTTGAATCCCCCGCAGCAGAGCGGCGGCGCAGTTCATCGCGGTGCCAGCGCTCCAGTGTCTTGCAGCTGCACACATCATCGGGTAAGTGCTGCTCATAAAACGCCTGAATCATGGTCTCGTCCACCAACACATCTTGGCGGCGCGACTTGTGCTCGAGTTCCATCACTTGTGAGATGAGCTTTGTGTTGGCAGCCATGAAGGCCAGCGGGGTTTGCCACTGCGCCTCTACCAGCGCTTCGCGAACAAAGATTTGCCTTGCCAACACGGGGTCGGCCTTGGCAAACGGCACGCGTCTGCCGCTGTAGACCACCAAGCCATACAGCGTGGCTCGCTCAAACGCCACCACATCGCCATGCCGCGACTCCCAGTGCGGGTCCAGTAATTGTTTCTTCAGCAGATGTTCACCCACCTGTTCTAGCCAAGTGGGTTCAATATTTGCAATGCCGCGTCCAAATAAGCGCGTGGTTTCCACCAACTCGGCGCAGACCAGCCACTTGCCAGACTTTTTGCGCAAATGAACCCCCGGGTGGCGGTGGAACTTAATGCCGCGAGCACCTAAATAAATGTCTTCTTCGTCTTGCTTGTAGCCAATATTGCCGAGCAAGCCGCTCAGCATAGACAAATGCAGTTGCTCGTAACTGGCGGGCTGCTCGTTCATGACCCAGCGCTGCTCTCTCACCACCGTCAAGAGCTGGCTGTGCACATCACGCCACTCTCGCCATCGTCGAATGTTGATGAAGTTTTGCCGCAGCAAATTTTCATGCTGGCGGTTGGAGAGTTTGTGGCTTTCGCCGTCACCGCCTTTGGAGGTTTGCAACCAATCCCACAAGCGCAAATAGCCGCTGAACTCGCTTTTATCGTCCTTGAACTTGGCGTGCGCTTGGTCGGCCTGGGTTTGCGCAGCCATGGGGCGGTCGCGCACATCTTGCACGCTCAAAGCCGAGGCGATGATCAGCACCTCGTTCAAGCTTTGAAGCTCACGCGCCGCCAAAATCATGCGGCCCACCCGTGGGTCTAAAGGCAACTTGGAGAGTTCTTTGCCAATCGGTGTGAGGCTGTTGTCGTCCAGCACCGCGCCGAGTTCATTCAGCAACAGAAAACCGTCCGCGATGGCTTTGGGTCGCGGGGCTTCCAAAAATGGAAAGTCCGCCACCTCGCCTAAGCGTAAAGACATCATGCGCAAAATCACGCCCGCCAAAGAGCTGCGCAGAATTTCCGGCTCGGTAAAGCGCGCACGGCCGCTGTAATCTTTCTCGTCGTACAAGCGTATGCAAATACCGTCAGCCACGCGACCGCAGCGTCCGGCGCGTTGGTTGGCCGCGGCTTGGCTGATGGGCTCCACCAAAAGTTGCTCCACCTTGCTGCGAAAGCTGTAACGCTTCATACGCGCCAAACCGGCGTCGACAACATATCGGATACCCGGCACGGTCAGCGAGGTTTCAGCCACATTGGTGGCCAGCACGATGCGCGGTGCGCCACCCGTCTCGAACACCTGCTCTTGCTCGGCTTGCGACAGGCGCGCAAACAAGGGCAGCACCTCCACATGGCGGGTGTAGGCGTTATGGGTTAAGTGGCCGCGCAGGTGCTCGGCAGCGTCACGAATTTCACGCTCGCCTGGCAAAAATACCAAGATGTCGCCTTTGGGTGAGCCGATCCACAACTCGTCCACCGCGTCAGCGATGGCGTTGCCCAAGTCATATTCGCGGCTTTCTTCCCAAGGCCGGTAGCGCATTTCCACGGGAAAGGTGCGCCCCGAGACCATCAACACGGGTGCGGGACCCTTGGCTGAAGCGAAGTGTTGGGCAAAGCGGTCGGCGTCGATGGTGGCCGAGGTCACGATAATTTTCAGGTCAGGGCGGCGCGGCAAGATTTGCTTGAGGTAGCCTAATAAAAAGTCGATGTTCAAGCTGCGCTCGTGCGCCTCGTCAATGATCAGGGTGTCATAGGCCAGCAAGAGCGGATCGGTTTGCGTCTCAGCCAGCAAAATGCCGTCGGTCATCAACTTCACAGAGGCTTCACGCGACAGCTTGTCTTGGAAACGCACTTTGAAGCCCACTACCTCGCCCAGCGAGGTTTTCAGCTCCTCGGCGATGCGCTTGGCAACCGAGGTAGCCGCAATGCGGCGCGGTTGGGTGTGGCCGATGATTTGGCGAAGCTTTTTGCGATAGTTGCGATTGGGGTCAGAGCCCGAGTTTTGCTGCGCAAAATCGGGATCTGACCCCAATATCCCAAAATCGGGATCTGACCCCAATTTCCAGCCACCTCTTCCCAGCGCCAAAGCCATTTTGGGAAGCTGAGTGGTTTTGCCAGAACCGGTTTCACCGCAAACAATGATGACTTGGTGTGCCTGTATGGCCGCCATGATGTCCTCGCGCCGCTCGCTGACAGGCAGGTTTGCGGGGAATTCAATGGCCAAGGGCTTGGAAGGTTTGGGCAATGTCACGCGGCAAATTATCCCACGACACGGGTTCGCGTGCTACACTTGTTTACGTGAACCAGTGTTGTCGGAGCTTCTACATGGCCAATCTCACCATTTCTTTAGACGAAAACCTCGTCAAACTTGCCCGCATCAAGGCGATTCAAGAAGGCACCTCGCTCAGCGCCAAGGTGCGCGAAATGCTGGCGGCCTATGTTCGCCAAGACCTGCCAAGCACCCCTTTGGCTATACCGAAGTTGCCCACGGGTGGCAGTGGCGGCTTGATGCCCGGCATCGACCCCAGCAGCAACCGTTCTTTCTATGAAGCCATGGACGCAGACATGGACATCCTCAAGCTACGATGACACCAGATGTCAATCTTTTGGTGGCGGCCATGAGGCTGGATCATCCGCATCACGCCTTGGCCTTCAATCATCTGCAAGAGCAATTGAAACTGGCTTCACAGCGGCCAAACCAAGCATCCATCATGTTGTTTGGCGTGGTCGTGGCGGGTTTTATTCGTATCGTTACCAACCGCAGAATCTTCCAATTGCCCAGCAGTTTGCAACAGGCGATAGATTTTGTAGAAACGCTGCTGATTTCACCCGGCGTGGTGTTTCAGGGCGCTGGCAGCGACTGGTCAAACTTCAAAGACCTGAGCCTTAAGTCCGATTTCAAATCGGATTCTGCAACCGATGTGTGGATCGCAGCTTGTAGCCTGCAATGGGGTCAAATACTGCATACCTTTGATCGTGACTTCAAAAAGATCTTGCCTGCCGAACACCTTTACCTCGTGAGCCGCTAAACCATGTCCACAGTCTTCAACTTCACCTTCGTTCCTTGGTTTCGCTCGGTCGCGCCCTACATCCATATGCACCGCGGCAAAACCTTTGTGGTGGCCATTGCGGGCGAAGCGATCGAGGCGGGCAAGTTGCCCAGCTTGGTGCAAGACTTGGCGCTCATCCAAAGCATGGGCGTGAAGGTGGTGCTGGTGCACGGCTTTCGCCCTCAGGTGAATGAGCAATTGCTGGCCAAAGGCCATACCCCCCAATACTCGCACGGCATGCGCATCACCGACAGCGTGGCCTTGGATTGCGCCCAAGAAGCAGCCGGTCAACTTCGCTATGAAATTGAAGCGGCGTTTAGCCAAGGCTTACCCAATACGCCCATGGCGGGCGCCACTGTGCGAGTTATTTCGGGCAACTTCATCACTGCCAAGCCCGTTGGCATATTGGACGGCGTAGATTTTCAACACTCTGGCTTGGTGCGTAAAGTGGATGTGGCGGGCATTGTGCAAACCTTGAATTTGGGCTCCATGGTGCTGTTATCGCCCTTTGGTTTTTCCCCCACCGGAGAAGCTTTCAACCTGACCATGGAAGAGGTAGCTACCTCGGTGGCCACTGCGCTGCATGCAGACAAGTTGATATTTGTCACCGAAGTGGCCGGGGTGCGCATCAAGCCGACCGAGCCTGCCGGTGAAGACAACCCC
>JABMMR010000260.1 GCA_013205525.1 Burkholderiales bacterium
GTCGTAGTCATTGGCCAAAGCGGCAGCGGCCATCTCCAATAACTTGAGCGTGACATTGACGCCCACACTCATATTGGGCGCCATCACAATAGCGATGTCTTGGCTGGCGGCTTGAATCTCACGTTTTTGTTCGTCGCTGAAGCCGGTTGTGCCAATCACCATCTTCACGCCTTTTTCACGACACGCTTTGACATGCGCCATAGTGCCCTCGGGTCGGGTGAAGTCGATCAAGACTTGAGCATGTTGCAAGCCTGCGTGCAAGTCGGCTTTGATCACGACACCGCTGGCTTGGCCCAAAAAGCCAGTAGCGTCATTGCCAATATGCACGCTGTCGGCCACATCGAGTGCGCCAGCGAGTTGGCAATCGACTGATTCGACCAAGGCCTGCGCCAACATTCGGCCCATGCGGCCACTGGCGCCGGCGATGGCTACCCTATGGTGTTGAGCAATAGATGCATTCATACAGGTTCAGCGTGCCTCAAGTGGTGGGTAGCTTTTGTCTGAAGGCAGCACTGGCTTGGGCTGCACAGCCACAGGGACAGGGGAATTTTTACGGAATTTTTCCAGCTCTAGAGGTGTGGCTTCCAAGCGAGGCACCACCTTGCGGTCTTCCGGCACGGCAATGCGCTCGGCAAATTCGGACTCGCTGGGCAATTCATCGCCTTCATAGCGCAAATACAAATCATTTTTGAAATACACGGATAACTGACGCTGCTGCGGTTGGGTTCCCTTGCGTTCAATGGTGAACGCATAGTCCCAGCGATCGCTGTGAAAAACGCTGGCGATCAAGGGCGTGCCCAAAATATCTTTGACTTGATTTCGGCTCATGCCTGCACGCAAAGCTTGCGCCTGCTCTTTGGACACGAAATTGCCTTGCACCACTTCGACACGGTAAGGCGTGACTTTGCGAATGGCACGCGCCACAGGGTCGTCAATGGTAGAACATGCGGTCATCAGCAAACCAGCAGCGCTTGCGAACACGGCCATCGTCTGGCGCAAAAGAGTCATGTTGATACAGGGCAAGTTATGATTGAATCATTGTAGCGACGGGCCTCACACCCTCAGACACTTAGCCACAGAAAGCACATATGGCCTCCATTGATGGCTTGAAAAACACCGGCCTCAAAGCAACGGTGCCACGATTAAAAATTTTGGAGCTTTTCCAAAAAAGCGGTTTGCGCCATATGAGCGCCGAGGATGTTTACCGCTTGGCGCTAAATGATCGCGCCGATATTGGTCTGGCCACCATCTACCGCGTCCTCATGCAGTTTGAACAAGCCGGCATTTTGTCGCGCAATCAGTTTGAGGGCGGTAAATCAATCTATGAACTTAACCAAGGGCAGCACCATGACCATTTGGTGTGCCTAGACTGCGGCCGCGTGGAAGAGTTCTACGACGCCAGTATCGAGCAACGCCAGCACGATATTGCACAGTCCAAAGGGTTTGAGCTCGCCGACCACGCCTTAAGTCTTTACGCGCACTGCACACGCGTGGCTTGTCCTCACAAATCAGCTTGATCGGCTTGGCCGGCCAGCATGGCTTGGCGGTGGCTAAGGACAAATTTATCGTAGGTATTGATGCCGCGTAATTGCAAAATCGTGTTGCGTACAGCGGCTTCCACCAACACCGCAATATTGCGACCGGCCACCACCTGAATCACCACTTTGCGCACCGCAATGCCCAGCACGTCTTGGGTCAGCGGTTCATACGGCAGTCTTTCGTAATCTCGCTCCAAGGTTTCCTTGCGCACCAAATGCACAATCAACTTGAGGCGCATTTTTCTGCGCACTGCGGTTTCACCAAATATCGCTTGGATATCCAGCAAACCAATACCGCGCACTTCCAATAAGTTTTGCAGCAACTCGGGGCAACGCCCCTCGATGGTGGCTTGGTTGATGCGGTAGAGGTCGACCGCATCATCGGCCACCAAGCCGTGTCCACGCGAAATCAACTCCAAACCCAACTCGCTTTTGCCCAGCCCCGACTCGCCTGTGATCACCACACCCATGCCCAAAATATCCAAAAACACGCCGTGCAAGGTGGTGCGATCGGCAAAATGTTTGGACAAATAAGCCCGTAACAAATCAATCACAAATGCGGAGGATTCTTTGGTAGAAAAAAGCGGAATTTGCGCTTCTTCGCACATTTTGAGCAAGGAGGGCGGCGAGATTTGCCCGTCTGCCACCACCAACACCGGCGGCTCGAGTGTGACGATACGCCCAATGCGACGCTCTGTGTCGACCAAGGGGCTGTTATTGAGATAGCGAATTTCTCGCTCACCCAGAACTTGTAAGCGGTAGGGGTGGATGTAATTTAAATAGCCCACCAAGTCGGCGCCTGAACGCGCCATGCGAACCGCTACTTCGTTGAAATGCCGCTCAGACGCGCCCTGTCCTGCGATCCATTGCCAGCCGAGCTTGTCTTTGAAGTCTTCAAACAAGACGTCGGCACTGACAGCGGTGGGCTTCAAAGTCTGGGGTTAAACAGTAAGAGAAGAGTGCCAAGCCACAATGAGCTGATGCAGGTCTTGCGCATCACTGCTTTGTTTCAAGCGCTCACGAAAACCGCTGTCACTGAGCATTTCGGCAATTTCGGAGAGGATTTCCAAATGTTTTTGGGTTGAAGCTTCGGGCACCAATAAAAAGAACAATAAACACACGGGTTGCTCGTCGGGGGAGTCAAAACCTATGGGCTGGGTTAAACGAAACACGGCTGCCAAGGGAGACTTCATGCCTTTGATGCGCCCATGGGGAATAGCTACACCATGGCCCAAGCCGGTAGAGCCCAAACGTTCACGGGCGAATAAACTGTCGGCCACCAAAGCCCGATTGAGTCCGTGCAAGTTTTCAAACAGCAAACCGGCCTCTTCAAAAGCGCGCTTTTTGCTGGTGACGTCTACCTGCACAAGGGCTTGTGCAGAAGGCAAGATGGCAGAGAGTCTGTTCATGTTGGGATGCTGATTATGCACCGCTTGGGCGTGTCAAGCTAGGGTAAATATTTAATTATTAGGTTTTAAAAAACATGGTTTTGATGAAAAAACCGCCTGGTTCACAGGCGGCTTGTGGGTCTGGCGCGTCAACCCTGCTAAATCAACTCTGAGCGTTTAGCACTGGCGTGGCCGTGGTCTTGTATACGGTCTTTGTGCCTGACCACTTGACGGTCTAGTTTGTCGACCAACTCATCCACCGCCGCATACAAATCTTCGTGGGCGGACTCGGCAAACAAATCGTTACCCTTGACGTGGATATTGCACTCGGCTCGCTGTCGCCCTTCTTTTTCCTTTTGCTTTTCTATGCTGAGGATGACGCGCACATCCACCACTTGGTCAAAGTGTCGGTTGATGCGATCGAGTTTTTGGGTGACATAGTCACGCAACGCTGGGGTGACTTCAAGATGATGGCCACTGATCGTCAAATTCATACGTATCCTCCAAAAGATACCTGTGTGAATAAGCCAAGCCACATGCCTGACCAAAGACAGGTAGCTCCACTATGCCCCGAGTTGGCCGAAAAATCAACCTCGCGCCGCCCTCCCCCCCGATCAGGGCGCAGGGGCACTGTGCATTTGCACATGCCTAGACAGCGCTAAGGCAAAAAAAGTCGCGGCTATTCCTACCAAGGCACATAACCAAAAATGGGTGACTTGGCCGCTGGCATCGCGCTGTATCAGCACGCCGCCCAGCCAAGAAGCCAAACCAATGGACACCGACTGCACGGCCGAATTCAGCGACATAAAGGTGCCGCGCCATTGCGGCTGGGCTGCCGAGGTCAGCATGGCCATGCCAGGGATCATGCGAGCATTCATGCAAAAGAAAAAGCCAGAAAACACCAGCAGTACCCAAGGCAAAGGGGCGGGTTGCATCAAGGTGGTGATGGTCATAGGCAGCATGGCCAAAAACAACATACGTTGAAACATTTTGCGCTTACCCAACTTGTCGCTCAAACGCCCCACCCAGCGAGCGCTGAGCAAAGTCACGGTGCCGCCACACAGATAGATATAAGGGATTTCATCGGGTGCCAGCACATGGTTGGCTTGGGTGTAAATCGTGATGTAGGGAATGATGGTGAAACTTGCAAACATCATTGCGCCTGACATATACAAGGCTTTGCGGTGATTGGCATCGGCCCACACTTGGCGTATGGCATGCGTGTCTTGCTGTCCCTGGGCTTTGAGCACATGCGCGTCCAGCGTGGGCAAACAAACAGCTGCCATCACGCCCACCAACAAGCACATGAAGGCAATCACTAAGAAAGCGCTGTGCCAGCCACTTACGTTGGCCAAAAACAGCCCACTGGGAACGCCCACCACAGTAGCCATGGCAAAAGAAGTCATGACAAAACCTGTGGCGCGACCCCGCCGCTCGAATGGGATCACGTCGCCAATCACAGTTAGTGTCATGGCCGACAAAATACCGCCAAATGTGCCTGCCGCCACACGCGAAGCCATCAACAATGAGTATGTTGGCGCCAATGCACAGGCCAAGGTGGTCAAACCAAACAAGGTGTACAAAATCAACATCAAGCGCTTGCGCTCGAAGCGGTCCACAAAGGATGCAGCCAACAATCCGGAAACACCTGCAGCAAAGGTATAGGCAGACACCAAAAAGCCAAATTGTGCATCGTTGATGGCAAACAAATCCCGCAGTTGCGGACCCAAGGGCATGATGATCATGAAGTCCAGCACATGGGTGAACTGAATGCCTGCCAAGGTGAGCAAAACCCAAAACTCACGGCGCTGCGTTAAAACTGTTTGCATAAATGAGGGTTGCAGCAAACATGACACTCTAACAGCCTGATCTCACACTTGCCATCAGCCGGTGCCATAATTACCTTTGTTTAAAGCTTTGGAGCACCTTCCTTGGAAACCTACCCTAGTCGGTAGCTTTCGGCTCACACAGGCATGCAGCCGAGTTGAGTTGAAAGCGAACCATTCACTCCCCTCGTCTCGCTCAACCATGCACTGAGATTGCCATGCTCAATATTTTTTCTCTGGCCAATGGCCGCTTGTTTCAAGAAGAAATTTCTTCACAAGAAGAGCTTTCCCAATTCCGCCCCATCTGGGTTGATTTGGAATCCCCCACGCCCGAAGAAAAGCGCTGGATCAGTCAGCACTTTGGCGTACATATTCCCGAAGACGCGATGGACGAAGACATCGAAGAGTCGGCTCGCTTTTACGAAGAAGACAACGGTGCATTGCATATCCGCTCAGACTTTTTGATCGCCGACATTGAAGAGCCCCGCGCCGTTCGGGTGGCTTTTATTTTGAACCAACACAACGACGCACTGAAGAGCCACGGCGTGTTGTTCTCCATCCATGATGAAGACCTGCCGGTATTTCGCTTGCTGCGTTTGCGAGCGCGGCGTGCGCCAGGGTTGATTGAAGACGCCAAAGATGTGCTGCTCGAACTCTTCTCGGTCGATGCTGAGTACTCTGCCGACACCCTAGAGGGCATTTACGACGAACTGGAAAAAGTCAGCAAAATGGTTTTGTCGGGTGA
>JABMMR010000261.1 GCA_013205525.1 Burkholderiales bacterium
AGCCTTGCCAACGACGGATTGCCAGGCCGCCACGGCCTCACCGGTTGGATATTTATGGGTTTTTTGGCCAGCGTGGTCTTGGTCGTCGCCGTGCTGCGTGGCCAAGGCATGGAAATCCCGCAAGACCAAAAACCTGTGAGTTGGCAGCGCACGCTGCGTTTTGAAGACCGTCCCAATGGCGATGTCGCCGTGATGGAGGGCCAATCAACCTTAGAAATTACCCGCTTTGTGGGTGAGCAAGGTTTTGTGCGCGGCATCTTGCGCACCCTCTCACGTGAGCGCATGCGCCGCGGCATTGGGTCTGGGCCCACATTCGAGCTCATCGGTCACACCGATGGACGCCTGACGCTGCTTGACCCAGCCACCGGACAACGCATCAATCTTGAATCTTTTGGCCCGACCAATATGGCTTCTTTCGCCAAATTGCAACCCGCGCCTGCATCTTCAACCTCAGTATCAGCCTCTCAGGAATAAACCATGACCACCACCGCAGCGATGGATTTTGATCACGTAGAACTGCTTATTGGCAGCGTAGAAAGCGCCGCGGATGCCAACGCCAAAGCTGTTCGCAACACCGTGCTGAGCCCGCGCTTTTACACCACCGACTTTGCCGCCTTGGACCGCTTGAATATCGAGTCTGTACGTGCAGATTGGGACGTCATGCTGAAAGAGTACGAGGGCGACAACAACCACGACCACTTTCAACGCGACGCGCAGTTTGCCGAAGAAGTCAAAACCCTGATGCCCCAACTGTCCCCTGAGATGCGTCAAGAATTTTTAGACTTTCTCATCAGCTCGCTGACCTCCGAATTTTCTGGTTGTATTCTGTACAACGAAGTGCGCAAAAATGTCACCAACCCCGACATCAAACAGCTCATGACCTATATGGCGCGAGATGAATCCCGCCACGCAGGTTTCATCAACCAGTCGCTCAAAGACTTCGATTTGGGCATCGACTTGGGGCAACTCAAACGCACCAAGTCTTACACCTTCTTCAAGCCTAAATTCATTTTTTACGCCACCTACTTGTCCGAGAAGATCGGCTACGCCCGTTACATCACCATCTATCGTCAACTCGAAAGCAACCCCGACAAACGCTTTCATCCCATCTTCCGTTGGTTCGAGCGCTGGTGCAATGACGAGTTCCGCCACGGCGAATCTTTCGCTCTCATCATGCGTTCACAACCAGAATTGCTGCGCGGCATCAATTTACTGTGGATTCGCTTTTTCATTGTGGCGGTGTACGCCACCATGTATGTGCGCGACCATACCCGTCCCTTGTTGCACCAAGCCATGGGCTTCAAATCAACCGAATACGACTACGAGGTGTTTCGCATCACGTCGGAAATCGCGCGTCAAGTCTTCCCCGTGGAAGTCGACATCGACCACCCTACGTTCCGCGCTTGCATGACGCGCTTGGTTGAGTTGTCGATCGCCAACGCCAAAGCCAAAGAACGCGGTGGTGTGATGGGCTTGCTGGGTCAAGCTAAAAGCGCATTAGGTGCGGCATGGACATTTGGCCGCTTGTATTTATTGCCTGTCAAGCGCAACACCTTGCCCCAAGAAATCCGGGTTCAGCCGGCCTGGTAAAGCATTTTTAATATGACCGATTTTTTCTCCTCCAGTTTGGGAGCGGCCATGTTTGCCTTGCTCAGTTGGTGGCTGGGCACGGGCGCTATTTTGTGGTTGGTGCGACTGCCCCAGACCAGTTTTCGCTGGAGCATGTGCGGTTTGAGTTTTTTGCTGGGCTTGGGGTTATGGACGGCCTCCATCAGCATGCGCTCGCATTCTGTGCTCAACGCCTACATTGGTTTTCTCAGCGTGATTGCCATGTGGAGTTGGCATGAAATGGCTTTTCTCACCGGATGGCTCACCGGTCCGCGGCGTGTGGCGCTCGATACAGGTTTGAATTTTCGCCAACGCTTTATCCAATCAGCGCAGGTTTTGCTTCACCATGAACTGGCTTTGATTCTCAACTTCGGCGTACTTTTGGTCATGCAGCAAGGCCAACCCAACCACATGGCTTTATGCACTTTTGCCCTGCTGTGGTGTATGCGCTTGAGCGCCAAGCTGAATTTATTTTTTGGCGTGCCGTTTGTGGGTGAGCAGTATTTACCGGTGCACTTACGCTATATCGGCAGCTATTTCAAACAAGCACCTGTCACCTTGTTTTTTTATCTCACCATGGGCGTGTCTTGCATCACTTGGGGCTGGATGGTCTGGGAAGTAACCAGCGGTTTGGTCTTGGTCAATGCCGCATGGGTCTTGTTATCTTCGCTTTTGGGCTTGGCCATCATTGAGCATTTGCTGATGGTGTTTGCCCTGCCCTTGCAAAAACTCTGGGGCTGGGCCATGAAGCGCAGTCCTTATAAAAGTGCAACACCAGCAACCGAATTGTCGGTTCCGGTGGCGCTACCTAACCGTGGGGACCCCGCATGAATGCATTTAGAACCCTTGATGATCGCGACAGCTTCAAAGTGCCCCAGCAACCGAGGCGCGCCGTCATCATCGGCAGTGGTTTTGGCGGATTGGCCGCGGCCATTCGGCTCAGTGTCAAAGGCTATCAAGTTCAAATTTTCGAAAAATTAGACATGGCCGGTGGTCGTGCCTATGTCCACAAACAAGACGGCTTCACCTTCGATGCGGGCCCGACCATCATCACTTTGCCCTATTTGATTGAAGAGCTGTTCACGCTGTGCGGCAAACAAATGAAAGACCACATAGACCTGCGTTTGATGTCGCCGTTTTACCGTATCCGCTTTGACGACGGCACGCATTTCGACTACAGCAACGATGAGTCATCTATGTTGGCTGAAGTTGCCAAATTCAGCCCTGAAGATGTGCAGGGTTTTAAAAACCTGATGAAAGCCTCTGAACAATGTTTTCAGCTGGGCTTTCAGGACATGGGTTTGATTGCCTTTGACTCTGTCACAAAAATTATCAAAGCCATGCCCAAATTGATGCGCATGAAAGCCTGGCGCTCTATTTACAGCATGGTGGCTCAACACATCAAGCACCCCAAGTTGCGCATCGTCATGAGTTTTCACCCCTTGCTGATTGGGGGTAACCCGTTCTCAGTCACCTGTGTTTACTCGCTCATCCATATTTTGGAAAACCGCTGGGGCGTGCACTCGGCCATGGGCGGCACCGGTGCCATCGTGCAAGCATTGGTGAACTTGATCAAAGGCCGCAACATCCCCATTCACTACAACGCCCCTGTCACGCGCATTCGGGTGGAAGAAGGCGCTGCAGTAGGTGTTGAACTTCAGAGCGGCGAGTTTGTGCCCGCCGACATTGTGGTGAGCAACGGCGACGCGGCTTGGACTTACAAGCACTTGGTCGAGCCGAAGCACCGCGTTCGTTGGACCGATAAACGCATTGCCAAAGGTAAATACTCTTCCGGCTTGTTTGTTTGGTACTTTGGCACCAACCGCCAGTACAAGGACGTGCCTCACCACATGATGGTGCTGGGGCCGCGCTACAAAGAGCTGCTGCAAGATATTTTCAAAAACCACCATTTGGCCAAAGACTTCAGCCTGTACTTGTACCGACCCACGGCCACCGATCCCTCGCTGGCCCCTGAAGGTTGCGACAGTTTTTATGTTTTATCGGTGGTCCCCAACCTGAGCAGCGGCACCGATTGGCCCGCCGTCACCGAGCAGTACCGCCAAGCCATTGCCACTGTGTTGCAAGACTCGGTATTGCCCGATTTAAACCAACATGTGGTCAGCTCCAAAGTCAGCACACCACAAGATTTTCAAGACCGTCTGTGGTCTTACCAAGGCGCGGGTTTTGGCTTGGAGCCCGTGCTCACCCAAAGCGCTTGGTTTCGCCCACACAACCGCAGCGAGGATGTGGAAAATTTATTCATGGTGGGTGCCAGCAGCCAGCCCGGCGCAGGTGTACCCAGTGTGTTGATGTCCGCCAAATTATTAGAAGAGGTTGTGCCCCATGCCTTTGCCGTTCACTGACCAAGCTGAAGACGATTTAGATGCCTGCGTCGAGATGATGCGCGGCGGCTCCAAAACTTTTTTTGCAGCCAGCCGTTTTTTACCCTCACGTGTGCGCTCGGCCGCCATCGCTTTGTATGCGTTTTGCCGAGTGGCCGACGACATGGTCGACCAAGGCGGTGTGATCGAAGACAGTTTGCGGGTTTTGCATCACCGCCTGGACCTCATGTATGCCGGCACACCCATGAACACCGTGGAAGACCGCGCCCTGAGCATCGTGGTGCACCGACACGCCTTGCCGCGCCACTTGCTAGACGCTTTGCTCGATGGTTTTGCTTGGGACGGCCACGGCAGACAGTATGAAAGCATGGAAGATTTGCACGGCTATGCCGCACGCGTAGCGGGCAGTGTGGGTGCGATGATGTGCTGGATCATGGGTCCGCAACAGGCCTCCACCTTGGCGCGTGCCTGCGAGTTGGGTGTGGCCATGCAACTCACCAATATCGCCCGCGATGTCGGTGAAGATGCGCGCAACAAACGCGTTTATTTGCCTTTGGAATGGATGCGCGAAGAAGGATTGAATCCACAAGAATGGCTGGCCCAACCCACACTCAACCCAGCGGTGCAAAAGGTGATCAGCCGTGTGCTCATTGAGGCGGACCGTCTTTACAAACGTTCCACCGCTGGTATTGCCGAGTTGCCGCGGGACTGCCGCTCGGCCATTTTGGCCGCCGCTTTGATTTACGGCGAAATTGGCAACGAACTGCGCCGTTGTGAATTAGATTCGGTGAACCACCGCGCTGTGGTCAGCGGTTTTCGCAAAGCGGTTTTGCTGCTACAAGCACGTATAAAAGCGGGTTGGATATTTACCCAACGCAACCCACCACAGCCTCTGGCAGGTATTGCTTACTTGGTCGAGCAGTGCCAAGACACCGCCTCATCGCGCTTGGCCTTGAGTGGTTTCCCCAACCGCGCCATGCCCCAGCGCATCGAATGGATGCTGTCCTTGTTTGAGAGCCTAGAGCACAGCCGCTTAGAGAAAAAACCAAAAAACTTATAACTGAACGCCCTTGGTCAAAGCGCCGTCAACCACCAAGTTGGTGCCGGTGATGAAACTGGCCACGGGGCTGGCCAAAAACACCACCGCATTGGCCATTTCTTGTGGCGTGCCCATGCGGCCTGTGGGGTTCATGCCCAAGGCCACTTTAAAGAAATCTGGGTTGCCGGTTTCAATTTGACTCCACACACCGCCTGGGAAATAAGTGTTGCCAGGCGAGACGCTGTTGGCGCGAATGCCTTTGCCCGCCAAGTGGTAAGCCAAGCCTTGGGTGTAGTGCACCAAAGCGGCTTTGAAAGCGCCATAGGGGCCAGAGGCGAAATCGATCTCGCGACCCGACACGCTGGAAATCGTCACGATGGCGGGGTGCTTGCTTTTTTCTAGGAAGGGCATGGCGCTGTCGACCAAGCGCACGCTGCCCATGAGGTCAACCTCAAAGCCTTTTTTCCAGCTCTCTTCGTCTGCTGCAATCGCCAATGCACTCACATTGGCCACCACAATGTCGATGCCACCCAAGTCGGCCGCAGATTTTGCAACCCAGGCTTTCAGACTTTCTGCATTACCCACATCCGCCACCGAGCCAATGACTTTGCTGCCCGTTGCCGACATGGCTTTGGCCGCCTCGTCAACTTCGCTTGCATTGCGCGCACAAAAAGCCACGCTGGCACCTTCTTTTGCCAAGGTTTCAGCAATCGCTCGCCCTATGCCTTTGGTGCCGCCTGTGACGAGTGCGCGCAAGCCTTTGAGTTGCATGTCCATGATGTTTCCTTGGGTGGTGTGAAAAAAGCTGGCTGAATCAGTGCGTGCTGCTGACACCGGTGTATTCGCTGACGGTGTCCAAGTCGGTGAGGTGTTCGCGGGGAATTTCGCCGGTGATTTGCCCGCGCTTGATGACCATCACGCGCTCTGACACCGAAGCAATGAAGTCTAAGTTTTGCTCGACCAAGATGATGGTCAGCGACCGTTGCTTACGCAAAACAGACAAGGTTTCCGCAATTTCTTCGATGATGGAGGGCTGAATGCCTTCGGTGGGCTCATCGAGTAACAGCAACTGAGGGTCACCTGCCAAGGCACGCGCCAAGGCCAAGAGTTGTTGCTCGCCCCCCGACAAAGAGCCGCCCATGCGCTCCAGCAAGGGCTTTAAGCGCGGAAAGTTGTCCAGCAAGGTGTCAATATCTTGGGCAGAGGCGCGCCCGCGTTTGACCCAGCCCATGCGCAAGTTGTCGGTGACGGATAAATTGGGAAATATTTCTCGCCCCTGCGGCACATAGGCCATGCCCAGTTTGGCGCGTTGGTTGGGGGCCAAGCGACTGACGTCTTGGCCGTTGAATTGAACACTGCCTTGGGTGGGCAACAAAGCGCCGATGATGCTGCGCAGTAGCGTGGTTTTGCCCATGCCGTTGTGGCCCAAAATGCCCACGGCTTCGCCAGCGG
>JABMMR010000262.1 GCA_013205525.1 Burkholderiales bacterium
CATTGGTTCCTGTGACTGCCAATATTTGCAGTTGCTGGCTTGGACATTCGTAATACGCATCGGCAATCGGTCCACAGGCCTGCTTCAAATCGGTATAGGCGCCGATTTTTGGCTCATCCTGTGCCCATGTGAATGCATGTGAACCCGTGGCTTCTACCAAACAAGCCGTTGCACCTTGGGCTAGGGCTTGCGCCACATAGTCGCGCGCGTCATGGGCCAACCCCGGCCAAGCCAAAAAACCATCACCTTGCTGAACTTTTCGGCTGTCAATCCGAAGCTCACCCGTGACCGCTTCGCGCAACCACTGGGCAGCTTGTGTCGGTGTATGCAGGGCTTGCATCAAAACGACTCCGCTTCCGCTTTGGCAATCACTTGGGGCTTGACTGCTCGATCGGGTTGAACGCCTAACATTCGCAATGTTTGTTGAACGGTTGCACTGAACACCGGTGCAGCGACTTCGCCGCCAAAATAATGACCATTGGTGGGCTCATCAATCATTACTGCAACCACTATTCTGGGGTTCTCAATCGGCGCCATGCCCACAAAAAATCCCCTGTATTTTTTATCTGCATAACCCTTGCCTTCTTGCTTGTGGGCTGTGCCGGTTTTCCCGCCCACCGAATAGCCCATGGTTTGTGCTTTGGGTGCTGTGCCGCCGGGGCCGGTGACCAAATTGAGCATGGTGCGAACTGCGATGGCGTTTTGCGCACTGATGGCGCGCACCCCAACGACTTTGTCTTCTCGCTTGATGAGGCTGACAGGTACAACCTCGCCATCACGCGCAAACACGGTATAGGCTTGGGCCAATTGAAACAAGCTGGTGGATAAGCCATAGCCATAACTCATGGTGGCTTGTTCCATAGGACGCCAAGTTTTGTAAGGCCGCAAGCGCCCAGCCACGGAGCCTGGAAAGGGCACTTGCGGTTTTTTACCAAACCCCAATTGCGTGTACATCTCCCACATGTCTTTAGGCGGCATCTTCATGGCGATTTTGACTGTGCCGATATTGCTCGATTTTTGTATAACTTCTGAAACACTCAAGACCCCATGCGGATGGGCATCTTTGATGGTCATACCGTACATTTTGAGCTTGCCTGGCGCGGTATCTATTTGAGTTTCAGCTCTGACTAAGCCTTTTTCCATCGCCAAGGCGATGACAAATGGCTTCATGGTGGAGCCGGGTTCAAATGTGTCTGTCAATGCACGGTTGCGCATCTGAAGTGCGTTGAAATTATTCCGCTTTTCTGGCGCATAACTGGGGTAGTTGGCCAGCGCCAGCACGTCCCCCGATTGCGCATCCAACACCACCACACTGCCGGCTGCGGCTTTGTTTTCAATGACCGCTTCACGTAAGCGCTGATAAGCAAAGTACTGAACCTTGCTGTCTATGCTCAACTGCAGGTCGCGGCCATCTTCAGGTGGGATTTCGTCCCCAATACCTTCAATCACCTGTTTGTGTCCGTTGTGAATGACCCGGCGTGAGCCACTTTTGCCTGCCAAATGTTTGTTGAATGCCAACTCAACACCTTCTTGACCCACATTTTCGATATTGGTAAATCCAACGACATGGGCTGCGGCCTCACCTTCGGGATACATGCGCTTGTATTCCATGGTGGTGTGGATGCCGCGTATGCCAAGTTCTTTGATTTTTTTGCCTGTGGCCATGTCTGCTTGACGCTTGAGCCATACATGTTTTCGTCGTTGGTCTTTTATTTTTCCTTGAATTTCTGAAGGGGATACTTCCAGCAATTGAGCGAGTTCTTTGAGCTTGGGATGGCTTGCATCAATTTCATCTGGGCTGGCGTATATGCTGGGCATGGGAACACTTGAAGCCAAGATCAGTCCATTGCGATCGAGCACTCTGCCTCGGTTGGCGGGTATTTCCAAGGTTCTCTCGAACCTCACCTGGCCTTGTTTTTTAAAGAAATTGTTATCCAACACCTGCACATAGGCGGCACGCGCCACCAAGCCTATGAATCCCAGCGCAATCCCCGCCACGATGAACTGACTTCGCCAAATGGGTGTCTTGCTTGCGAGCAAGGGATTGGTGGAGTACTGCACGCTGCGGCTGCTCATGGTTGCGCCTTGGGGGAGGTGCTTGCTGAGATTTTTTCGCTGCTTGTGTTTTGTGTAGACACATATTGGGTGATGGCCGGCGAAATGGTTTGCATATGCATTTGCTCGCGGGCAAGTTTTTCTACCCTCAAAGGTGTGGCTTGTGCGCCTCGCTCCACATCCAATCTGTCGTGTTCTGTATCGAGTCTTTGTGCGATCGCCTTGGCTCTGTCTAACTCGGTATACAAACGACGCGACTCGTATTGGGTTCTAACCAAATACAAGGCACTCAATAGCACCAACATCAGCAGAAATCCACTGACCCTGGTCATAGGGCCTCCATCAAAGGCAATCTCTGAGCGATGCGCATGATGGCACTGCGGCTTCGCGGGTTGGCACTGATTTCTTCTTGGCTTGGCCTTTGCCGACCCAAGGCCTTGAGGGATAAATTTTTATTGGCAGCAAAGGGTGCTCTGCGGTCATAAACATCCTTCGCATGCTGGGCGATAAATTGCTTGACCATGCGGTCTTCTAGTGAATGAAAACTGATCACCACCAGACGCCCCCCAGGCTGTAATACCTGCAAACTGGCATCCAGCGCCGATTCCAGTTCTTGCAGTTCACGGTTGATGAAAATTCGAAATGCCTGAAATGTCCGTGTTGCTGGGTTTTGACCTGGCTCGCGTTTTTTGACCACTGTGGCGACCAAGTCAGCCAAGCCCAAAGTGCTGGCGGGCAGTTGCCCCAACTCTCTTTTGGCGACGATGGCTTTGGCAATACCGGACGCAAATCGCTCTTCTCCATAATCACGAATCACCTGAGTTATTTGGTCGGTGCTTGCCACGCCCAGCCATTCGTGAACGTTTGGGCCCTGGCTTGTGTCCATTCGCATGTCCAATGGGCCGTCCTGGCGAAATGAGAATCCGCGCTCTGGGTTGTCGATTTGCGGGGAGCTCACTCCCAGATCCATCAGCACACCGGCGACGCTGCTGTTCGTCAGTTGACTCAGGGCTGCGAAGCCCTGATGGTGAATTTCCACTCTGGGATCGTTCATCGATTTCGCCACCGCAATCGCTTGCGGGTCTTTGTCGAAGACGATCAGCTTGCCCTTTAGGGACAGTGTTTCCAATATGCGCTTTGCATGCCCGCCTCGGCCAAAGGTTGTGTCGACATAAGTGGCTTCGGCCTGGACGTCCAGCGCCTCTACCGCCTCCTTCAACATGACGGTGGTGTGTGCCCATTCAGTCGTTGCCATTCCACGTTAAAACGAAAAGTCGCGAAACACATCGGGCATATCACCCTGCATGGCCTGAGCCTCTTGGGTGTCGTAAGTCGACTTGTCCCATAACTCAAAATGGGTGCCCATGCCCAGCAACATCACTTCTTTGCTGATCTGTGCGGCGCTGCGCAACTCGGGTGAAACAAGTACCCGGCCCGTGCCATCCATCTCTACATCCATGGCGTTCCCCAACAATATTCTTTTCCACCATTGCGCTGTCATTGGCAATGCGGCGACACGCTCACGAAATTTTTCCCATTCAACCCGAGGAAACAACATCAAACAACCATGCGGGTGACGCGTGATGGTGAGTTGACCGCCCGCCGTTGCGCTCAGCACGTCACGATGCCGCGTGGGAACCGACAAGCGACCCTTGGCATCCAAACTTAACGATGACGCACCTTGAAACACGGCAACAAACCCCTTGTGACTTGAATATGGCTGGGCAAGCGAGCAATCTCACTATTTTCCACTAAATACCACTTCTATGCACTTTAACAGGATTTTCTTGGCTTGCAAGCCTTCAAACATGGTTTTCTCATTAAAATCAACAACTTAGAACATGTTTCGCATTGTATTTCTTTTAAAAAAACGTTAAGAATTAGGCACTTACAAAGTATATCGAATGTGATTTATTTGATATTTAAGCAAAAAAAAAGCAGGCCAGTTGTGGCCTGCTTTTGACGAAAGTGTCGCTTGTATCAGTCACCAAACATTTTTTGCTTCAGTTCCCGACGTTGCTGTGCCTCGAGGGTCAAGGTTGCGGTGGGTCTTGCCAATAAGCGACCCACCCCAATAGGTTCACCTGTTTCATCACAATAGCCATAGTCGCCGTTGTCAATTTGCCCGATGGACTGCTGAATTTTCTTGAGCAGTTTTCTTTCTCTGTCGCGGGTCCGCAACTCCAAGGCATGTTCTTCCTCAATGGTGGCGCGGTCCGTAGGGTCAGGAACGATCACCGTGTCCTCACGCAAGTGCTCCGTGGTCTCGCTCGCATTGGCCAAAATATCGGTTTTCAACTGAACCAATTTCAACCGAAAGAACGCCATTTGCAATGCGCTCATGTACTCTTCATCGGGCATGGCCAGCACCTCTTCATCAGTGATGGTCGCCGCGGTTTTGTTTTTCCAGTTATGTGCCAGCTTGGGGTTTTTGACAGGAATCATGGGAACAACCATGGGCAGGGTTGGGACAGAAATAGGGCCATAACTGGCCTTGGCCATGGTGGAGGCCACGCTCAAGCCCGGCGGGGGCGGCATCATGGACATGGCTTTGGCGGCACGGGGAGATTTTTTGGCCGTGTCGGTAGAGGAATCCGCGCGGCCAGCAAGGGCAGGCGTGGTTGTTTTCAAAGCAGATTTAACAGAAGTTGTCACAGTTTTAGAGGCAGGTTTGGCCGAAGCGGATTTTTTGGCAACCAGAGGTGTTTTAGCCGCTGCTGGTTTCTTTGAAGGTATTATTTTTTTGGCAGGTGCCGCCTTTTTCGTTACTGCTGCTTTTTTGGCTACAGCGGGTTTCTTAACAGGCACAACTTTTTTAGCTGCAACCACTTTCTTGGAAGCAACCACTTTCTTGGCAGGCGCTGCCTTTTTGGCTACGGCTTTTTTCGTGGCAACGGTTTTTTTAACGGGCACTGCTTTCTTTTGGGGTAGAGGTTTTTTTGCAGCAACAGGTGTTTTCACGGCCTTTGCCTTGGGTTTTGCAGCCGTGACCTTGGTTTTACTCATGGCTTTGCTGTGGCTTGAATGCTTTACAGATTTCAATGCAATTCTCCTTACAGCCAGGCGTGGAGTGCATCAGCACCCAGCCCCATACTGCTTCTGGTTGTTGTCTCAAACTTCATCAGTGACCAGTGCCATCAGCCGAATGAAAAACTTCACCTTGGGGCCCATGGCGCGCGGATTGTACTCAGCTTATGCACTGTTCCAAGCCTTGCTGAAAGATATCTTTTGGCAAATCGATACCAATGAATACCATTTTGCTCGTTCGCTTCTCTCCAGGTGCCCAAGCTTGGCCTAAATCGCTTCCCATGAGTTGGTGTACCCCCTGGAAAATAACCTTGCGCTCGGTGCCTTTCATGTGTAAGACGCCTTTGTAACGCAACATACGCGGACCGTAAATATTGACGATAGCGCCCAAGAAATCTTCCAACTTGGCAGGGTCCAGTGCGCGGTCCGCTTTGAAGACAAAGCTTTTGACATCGTCATCATGGTGGTGATGGTGGCCATGACCCTGATTGTGGTCATGCTGAGCGTGGTCATGCTGGTGCGAGGGGTGGTCACAATGCTCGTCAGGTGCATGCTGATGATGGCCGTCGCTTAAGAAATCGGGATCTATTTCCAAAGTGGTGTTGAGGTTAAAGCCTCGCAAGTCAAACACCTTATCGATGGCAACCTCACCGAAGTGCACGATATGTTGCGGCGCTCTGGGGTTCATGTGTTTCAATCGATGCTGGAGTGCATCCAATTCGGCAGGAGAAACCAATTCGCTTTTACTGATGAAAATTTGGTCTGCAAAACCCACTTGGCGGCGTGCTTCTTGTCGGTCATTCAAGGTTTGTGCTGCGTGTTTGGCGTCCACCAAGGTCAGCACGGCATCAAGCAAAAAGCTTTCGGCAATTTGGTCGTCCATGAAAAAAGTTTGCGCCACAGGCCCTGGGTCTGCCAATCCCGTGGTTTCGATGACCACCCGATCAAAGTCGAGTTCGCCCTTGCGCTTTTTCTCTGCCAAGTCTTGCAAAGTGGTGCGCAGGTCTTCGCGAATCGTGCAACATACACAGCCATTGCTCATTTGCACAATATGCTCTGTGGTGTCGGCCACCAAAATTTCGTTGTCTATGTTTTCTTCGCCAAATTCGTTTTCAATCACAGCGATTTTGAGCCCATGGGACTCGGTGAGAATGCGCTTGAGAAGTGTGGTTTTGCCTGCGCCTAAAAAACCAGTCAGTACCGTAGCGGGAATCAACATAAGTATTCAACCTTCAAAATAATGAAAAATAAAGTGGGGGCAGTGTAGCCAGCATTCAAGTCGGTGCTGTCATTTCTTCATCAGTATCAGTCCTTTGAGGTATTCGCCTTCAGGAAAACACACTGTCATCGGGTGATCTGGCGCGGCATGGACGCGGTCGAGAAAATAAGCATCCACCCCAGAATCGTTACCTGCAGACGCGACAATTTTGTGAAAAAGCTCAGGGGAGATACCGCCTGAACAACTGTAGGTGAACAACACACCGCCTTTAGACAACAATTTAAACGCCCATCGGTTGATATCTTTGTAAGCACGTGCTGCACGTTCCGCATGCGCGGCACTCGGCGCGAACTTGGGCGGGTCAAGCACAATGGCATCGAACTGACGCCCCTCTTTGTGCAAACTTCGCAAGCTCGCATTCACATCAGCGTCTAAAAATACCGCATTGCGTTCGTCAAAGCCATTGCGCTTAACGTTGGCTTGCGCTTTGGCAATGGCGGGTGCCGACGAGTCCACGGTGGTCACCACGGCACCACTGCCCAGCAAGCCCGCAGCTCGCATACCGCTTAAAGCCGCCACGCTGAAACCACCCGTATAGCCATAGCAGTTCAACACCTGTTGCAGTCCAAGTCGCTGTGCGTATTCGGCAAATTTCAAGCGGCTGTCTCGCTGATCGAGGTAGAAACCCGTTTTATGGCCTTCCAAAATATCGAGTTCCAAACTCCAGTGGTGCTCTTGAATCACCATCGCTGTGCTGTCGCTAGCTCCAAGCGAACGAAACAACCAACCCTTGACAGGCTCTAAACCTTCTAGCCCACGCACACCCGAGTCGGATCGCTCAAACACGCGGTGAGCGCCGGTGTGCAAGACCAAAGCTTTGACGATATCGGCTTTGAAGCGTTCTGTGCCTGCAGATAAAAACTGCGCCACCAAGGTGCCGTCGTAACTGTCGACGATCAAGCCAGGAAGTCCATCAGCTTCACCATGGACAAGACGCACGCCATTGGAAGGCACTTGCAAACGCGAACGCATGGCCACCGCAGTGGCCACTTGCCGCTCAAAAAATGCAGCATCAATATGCTCGGACTCTGTGAACGACCAAATTCGCGCTCTGATTTTGGAGCTTGGGCTGAAGGCGGCCCAACCCAGAAACTGTCCTGTCTCGGACTCCACACGCACGGTTTCACCCGCGTCAGCGCCTCCCTTGGCGATGGCTGTGTCAAACACCCATGGGTGCCCTCGCAGCGCCGAGCGTTCTTTGCCTGCTTTGAGCTTCAAAATTTTCATGGGGTTTTCTTGCGCGCCCGGGGGTGGGCAGCGTCATAGGTTTTGGCCAAATGCTGGTAATCCAAACGTGTGTAGACCTGTGTGGTGCTGATATTGGCGTGGCCCAGCAACTCTTGCACACCACGCAAGTCCCCGCTGGACTGCAACACATGACTGGCAAAAGAGTGTCGCAACATATGCGGATGAACCGGCGTGGCAATGCCGGCTTGCAAACCCCGCAAACGCAGGCGCTGCCATACCGCTTGCGCCGTGAGACGGGTGCCGCGTTGGCCTACAAACAAAGCTGTTTGCTCTGCTGCACTTGCGGGCAGACCTTCAACTCTGACGACCAACCATGCTTGCAAAGCAGCCAAGGCCTGTTGACCCACTGGCACACTGCGCCGCTTAGACCCCTTGCCCAACACATAGGCCTCGCCGGTCTGCAGATCAATCCAACCCTTGGCTTGGGCGTGGGCTTGAACATCCAAGCCCATCAACTCGCCCACCCGCAGTCCGCTGCTGTAGAGCAATTCAACCATGGCTGTGTCGCGCGCTTGCAACCAAGTAGGGGTATCGGTGGGTCGGTACTGCGCGAGTTGTACCGCATCATCCACATTCAAAGCTTTGGGTAATGGCTTGGCCGCTTTGGGCGCACGCAAGCCCGACAAGGGATTGGCAAGAATCAGTCCTTCTTTGCCCAACCAATTGAAAAAGCCCCGCCATCCCGAAAGTATCAGCGCTATGCCACGCGGGGTTCTGCCACCCGCATGCATGTGTGCCATCCAGCGGCGAAGATGCGCGGCATCAATCAAAGTCAGGCTTGCCAGCTCAGCTTCTGTAGCCAGCAGGTTTAATTTGTGGAGGTCCTCGGTGTAGAGGGACACGGTTCTGTCTGCCAGCCTTTTTTCAAACCGCACATGCAATAGATAGCGATGAATTAACTCTTGGCTTGGCGTCATGAAAATGTGCAAAAAGCTCAGCGCAAGCGACTGAGTGCGGCACTGGCCAGCTCGGCGATCCGAGTGAGCAAATCGGTTCCCATGGAGGACTGAAAGCGCTGGGGGTCAGGTGAAGCCAGTACCAATAAGCCTAACGTTGCGTCTGTTGCCTTGGCTGGCAAATCATCTTCTTGCTGTACATCCCAAGGCGAGTCCGTGCTGCGCAATGCCAGCAAAGCCACCGACTGCGCTTCATGCGGATGTGTCAACCACTTCACTGCTTCAAAGTCCGCGTTGGCTCCGCAATAAGGTGCGCGTAAGCCTTGTGCAAAAGCTTTGGCTTCCTCGCTCACACCTTGTGCAAAGCCTTCAATCTGAAAAGCCTCGCCCACATGCCAAACGCGAATCGCCACCTGCGGCACCATGAAGTGGTGCTGAATTTCATCGACGATGATGCTGGGCAAATCGGCAGGATGCTGGGTCATCAGCAGGCTTTGCGACCAACGGTGCAAGCGATCAGCCAAGACAGCGTTGTCGCTGCCGTTGCGAATCATCTCCATCATGCGTTGCTCGAGAGCGCGGATTTTTTCGCGCAACATATCGGCTTGGCGCTCTTGCAAACTGACCGCACGTTGGCCATGTGGACTGATAAATCGCACATTCGACAAAAGCTGGGCATGACGCTCAAAAAAGTCTGGCGTGTTCACCAAAAAATTGGCGATATCGTCTTCTGTGATCGGGGTAATTGAGTTGCTCATTCGGGGATCTCCATCTCGCCAGTGAATACGGTTGTTGCCGGGCCGCTCATCAGCACGGATGCGCCCGCGCCTTGCCATTCGATGGTGAGTATGCCGCCATGGGTATGCACTTGTACTTTATGTTCTAACCAGCCTTGTTGAATACCCGCCACGACTGCGGCACAAGCCCCCGTGCCACAGGCCAAGGTCTCACCCGCACCGCGCTCATACACACGAAGCTTCACTACAGAACGCGACAGCACTTGCAAAAAACCTGCATTGACACGCTTGGGAAATGCCGCATGGTTTTCAATCAAAGGCCCCCAAAGTGCAACGGGCGCACTGGCGACATCCTCTACCCGCATCACTGCATGCGGGTTGCCCATGGAAAGCACGGCCACATCCACACTTTCTTGTTCGCGCAAGGAAAGTTGCCAAAGCAAATCCGAAGAGCCCTCCATAGCTTGGGCCTTGGAGGAATCAAAAGGCACTTGCGGCAAAGCAAAAATGGGCGGTCCCATGTCAACCAGCACTGAACCATCTGGCAACTCACTTAAAGCAATAACGCCGCCATGCACCTGAACTTTGACGGTTGTTTTATCTGTCAGTCCTTGTTCACGAACAAAGCGCACAAAACAACGCGCACCATTGCCGCAGTTTTCCACCTCGCCGCCATCGCTGTTATGGATGACATAGGCAAAATCAACATCAGCATTTGAAGAAGACCGGACCGACAAAATTTGATCCGCGCCCACACCAAAATGCCGGTCCGCCATGAAGCGGTATTGGGCAGGTGTGAGGCCAAGCAAACCTTGTGTCTCGTCGAGCACCACAAAGTCGTTGCCCGCACCCTGCATTTTGGTAAATCGTATGCGCATGGTCTGATTATCGCCTTGTCATAATACGCGCATGGTCCGCGCACATTTACAACTTCAGCCCCCCAGAATTCCCGCCACGCCCTTGCCTGCCGCCACGGTTTTGCTGCTGCGCGACGCAGAAGAAGGCTTGCAAGTGCTGATGACACGCCGCTCGCTCAAGGCCAGCTTTGCGCCAGGCGCCTATGTGTTTCCTGGCGGCGGCATAGAAGCGGCAGATGCCGACGCTCACTCTTTGGCACACCGCCGCGCTAGCCAAGACGATCTGCGCTTGACCCAAGCCATAGCCGCTATCCGAGAAAGTTTTGAAGAACTGGGTGTGCTTTTGGCCAGACATGCAGATGGCAAACCCGTTTCTGTGCAAACCCTCGAGGCTATGTCGCGGCAAGATCATTTTTCTCAGCAGTGTCTGGCCCATGGCCTGAAACTTTGCGCCGATGAGGTGTATGTCTTGGCGCATTGGGTCACAGACCGCGATTTGCCCAAGCGTTTTGATGTGCCTTTTTTGGTGGCACGCATGCCCGAGGGTCAAGTGCCGGTGGCAGATGAGCAGGAGCAATTCGAACCTGTGTGGGTAAGTCCAGCCCAAGCGCTTTCACGCCATGCGGCAGGCGACTTCTTCATCATCTTTCCCACCATTCGCACGCTTGAAAAACTGCAAGGCTACACAACTGTGGACAGCGTAATGGCGGCTTGCGCCAATGAACAAGCCTGGTTTCACAGCTGCCCCCGTGCGGGCTTGCTTGACGGACGG
>JABMMR010000263.1 GCA_013205525.1 Burkholderiales bacterium
AAAAAACCTCAGCGAATTCGCCCTTGCGCTCGCGCGCCACCGGCGCCATGACCATGATGCGTGACTCCTTGGGCATGGCCAACACCGCATCGACCATTTGCGCCACGCTAGACGACTGCAGCGGCACGCCGTGCTCGGGGCAATGCGGTGTGCCCGCGCGGGCAAACAGCAAACGCAGGTAGTCGTGGATTTCGGTGACCGTGCCGACCGTGGAGCGCGGGTTGTGGCTGGTGGCTTTTTGCTCGATGGCAATCGCCGGTGACAGGCCCTCGATCAGGTCCACATCGGGCTTGTCCATGCGCTGCAAAAACTGCCGCGCATAAGCCGAGAGGCTCTCCACATAGCGGCGCTGACCTTCGGCGTACAAAGTGTCAAAAGCCAAGCTGGACTTGCCCGAACCCGACAAGCCGGTGATGACCACCAACTGGTTGCGCGGTATATCGACGTCAATGTTTTTCAGGTTGTGCGTGCGCGCACCGCGCACACTGATGCGACCAAAAGCACTGGGGCCACGCATTTGGGTGCCTAAATAATGCGCGTCAGTTGGAGAATTCACAGCAGGTGGGTTTTATCGAGGGCAACCCGACATCATAGCCAACCCATCTATGCTCTGCCCCATGACCTCTTCACGCGCTTTGAGCCTGCAAGCCTTTTTCACCCTGTTGTTGATCGCCTTGATGATGGCGTCCAACCACATCTCGGCCCGACTGGCTTTTGACAGCGGCTTAGATGTGGCCACCGCAGTGGCCACGCGCAGCTGGGTGACCGCTTTCATCGTCGCTCTCTTGGTATGGCTGGCTCGCGTGCCTTGGCGCTTTAACCGCCAACAAGGGCGCGGTCTGTTGTTTGTCGGCCTGATGATTGGCGTGCAAAGCCAATGCCTGTATGCAGCGGTAGCGCGCCTGCCGGTGGCTTTGGCTTTGCTGGCGTTCAATACCTACCCGCTGTGGACTGCCTTGTGGGAGAAGCTGATTTACCGTCGAGCGCCGCAGCGCAGTGTGTTGCTGGCCATGCCACTCATCTTGATCGGTCTGGCGATTGCGCTGGACGTGCTGGGGGCGGCATCTGGGCTGGGCGCGCAGGCGCAATGGGCGCAGATCGGTGAAGGTGTGGGCTTTGCGCTGGCGGCGGCTTGCAGTTTTGGTTTGGCTTTGGTGGACACACAGCACGAAACCGCTGGCTTGGATGGTCGGGTGCGTACCTTTTTCAGCTTGCTGTTGGCCGGCAGTGTGGCGGCGGTGGTGATTGGCCTGCATGGCGGCCCACATTGGCCACAAACCACGCTTGGCTGGCAAGGTCTGGCCATGCTCACCCTGCTTTATGGCACGGCTTTCACCATTATGTTCACTGTGCTGCCCAAGCTTGGCGTGGCGGCCAATTCGGCCATCATGAATGTGGAGCCCGTCTTTGCCTTGGCGCTGGGCTGGGCGGTGCTGGACCAAGCGGTGGCTTGGGTTCAGGTCGGTGGGGCTTTGCTGGTGGTCAGCGTGGTGATGGTGTTGGGCTTGCGTCGTCAAACAAGCTAGCCACTGACGACTTCAAGCCAAGCCAGCTCAACCCGCTCGGGCGTCAGATCATTCAAGCAGCGCATATGCCCCAAGGGGCAGTTGCGCTCAAAGCAGGGCGCGCAGTCCAGAGGTGGTTGGTAATTGGCCTCGTTTTTCAGCCACATGACCACTGCTTTGTCGCTCAAGGGCGGCGTGTGCAAGGGGCTGGACGAGCCAAACAGCGCCAGTTGCGGCACGCCCATGGCGGCGGCCACATGCATGAGGCCGGAGTCGTTGCTGAGCATGGCCTGGGCCGAGGCAATCAAGGCCATGGCTTGGCTTAAGTCGGTTTGGCCCGCCAAGCTGCGCGCAAGCTTTGGCCGCTCTTGGTTGATGCGCTTGGCGATGTCCTCGCACACCTGCGCCTCTTTGGCTGAGCCCAGCAAAACCACGGGCAAGTCGGTTCGCAAGCCGATATCAGCAAAGTACTTAGCGGGCCAGCGTTTGGCGGGGCCAAATTCCGCGCCGGGCGCAAACACCGCGTAAGCGCCTAGCTTCAAGTCGAAGTGCAACAAACTGTTTTTCAACACATCCAAAGACAAATCCAGCTTGGGCTGAAGTGTATTGTCGGTGTCTCCTTGAGCCAAGGCCAAGTAATGCGCCACCATAGAGCCGCGGCTGTGTTTGCTGGGGTTGGGGATGCGCTGATTGAGCAAACCAAAGCGCGACTCGCCTTGGTAGCCTATACGCTGTGGAATGCCCGCCAGCCAAGGCAGCAAGGCGCTCTTGAATGAATTGGGACAGACATACGCCCGCGTAAAGCCGCCCTGCCACTGCTTGGCCAAGGCTCGCCGCGCAGTCCAATGCAGGCCCGCGCGGGGAAATGGCAATTCGATCACCTCGGCAATTGGGGACATAGCGCGGTAGATGGGCGCCACCCATGGCATGGCTGCTACTGTCAAGCGTTCACCGCGCCGGGTCAATACCCGCATCAAGGGTTCGGTCATCACTGCGTCGCCTATCCACTGCGGCGCTATCACCAAGCTGGCTGTCATAAATAATGGGGGTCAGATCCCAATTAATTAATGCGCGGCCACATGCTCGCCTGCTTTAAGCTGGTACTCGGTGCTGCAATAGGGACATTTGGCGTGACCGGTGCGCGCCACATCCAAAAACACCTTGGGGTGGTTGTCCCAAATCTTCATGTCAGCCAAAGGGCTGGGGCAATACACGCCGCCATGGCCGTTAAGGTCTGTGGCCAACAATTCAACCGTTTTTTGCATAGTTAAACCTTGGTCAGCCAATGCGCATACTTGGAATTGCGGCCGTTGACAATGTCAAAGAACGCGGTTTGGATTTTTTCGGTAATGGGGCCACGACTGCCCGCGCCTATTTCGATGCGGTCGAGCTCGCGCACCGGCGTCACTTCAGCCGCCGTGCCGGTGAAAAATGCTTCGTC
>JABMMR010000264.1 GCA_013205525.1 Burkholderiales bacterium
GCAAGATTGGGCCTCTGCCATGCTGTTATTGACCGAGCGGTCGCAAGCCCTGCTTGCCTCGCTTGAACTTGTGGTGGAGGCTGCGCCAGAGTTTCAACGTTTGCATGAACGTGTCAGTGGCGTCATAGGCTTGGTTGCCCATTTTTCACAAGATTGCCCTGAGGGGTCGGTCCGTTGGTTGGAGGTGGGTACGCAAGCCCGTTGCATGGAAGCGCCCTTGGACATCGCTGAGGTGATGAAAAGTCGTTTGCTGCAAAGCGTGGTGACTGTGCCTGATGCACAAGGCCAAGCTGTGGATTTACCCCGCAGCTGGATATTCACCTCGGCCACCTTGGGAGATGACGAGCATTTGAGTTGGTTTACCGAGCCTTGTGGACTAACGCAGGCGCAGGTGTTGCGTGTTGACAGTCCTTTTGACTATGCCACCCAAGCTTGGTTGTATGTCCCACGCGACATGGTTTCACCCAAAGACCCACAGCACAGTGCTGCGGTGGGGCAAGTCGCCGTGCAAGTTGCGCGGGCATTGGGCGGGCGTACCTTGGTGTTAACCACCACCTCGCGTGCTTTGCGCGCCATTGGTGCACAGTTGCAAGCTGAACTGGGTGCATCGGGCGAGATGGAAATTTTGGTGCAAGGCGAGAGCCCCAAGCGGCAATTGATGCAGCGCTTTCGCCAAGCCATAGAGCCTGGCAAGCAAGCCTGCGTGCTGGTGGCAACTGCCAGTTTTTGGGAGGGGTTTGATGTGCCAGGCGACGCTTTGCAAGCGGTCATCATCGACAAACTGCCTTTCCCGCCACCCAACGACCCGGTGGTGGAAGCACGCGGCCAGCGGCTTGAGGCGCAAGGCCGCAGTTCTTTTAATGATTATTTTTTACCCGAGGCCGCTGTTTCCCTTCAACAGGGAGCCGGGCGTTTGATTCGGCGTGAAAGCGATCATGGCGCTTTGGTGATTTGCGACAACCGCTTGGTCAGTACCGGTTACGGTAGGCGTTTACTCGGTAATTTGCCACCTATGCAAAGGGTTCAAACTTTGCCAGAACTCTTACAAGCCCTAGGCACCATCACCAAAACTTATACCAACTCTTAGCAGTCGCCGGTGGGGGCGGGGCTTTATCGGTGAAATAGCGGCTCTTGGGATAAGAGTTTTCCAAAACGCGGATGGTGTCGTCTTTGAGTTTGGTCAGCCCCAAGGCGTCGTAAGAGTCGACCAAAATAATCAAGGCATCTTCAACCGCTGCAATATTTTGGTAGTCGTTGAGCGTGGTTTGTGCACGGTTGATGGCGGCCACATAAGCGCCTTTTTTGAAGTAATGGCGAGCCACTTTGATTTCAGATTGCGCCAGCAAGTTCACGATGTGTCGCATGCGCAAAGTGGCGTCGGGTGTGTAGCTGGAATTGGGAAAGCGCGTTACCAGTTCTTTGTAGGCTTCAAAAGACTCACGCGCAGCCATTTGGTCGCGCTCGGCCAAATCTTGTTTGAACCATTTGGAAAGCAAACCTAGATCGTCGTTGAAGTTGACAGTGCCTTTGAGGTAAAGCGCATAGTCGATGGCTGGACTGGCGGGGTTGAGTTTGATGAATCGGTCTAGGGTGACCATGGCAGTGGCGCGGTCACCGTTTTTGTATTGCGCATAGGCTTTGTCAAGCTGGGCTTGCTGGGCGAGAACGGTACCCGCTGCCCGGCCTTCGAGTTTGTCGTACAAGGCAATCGCCTTGTCGTACAAACTGCCGTTCATACTGTCTTTGGCTTCTGCGTAGATTTCCTCAGGCGAGAGCTTGAGGGATTTGTCTTTTTCCTCGACCGCGCAACCCACCAGCAGGATTGTTGCAAACACCACCGATAATGAAAGTAATCTCAACACAGTCAACCTTTAGGCTTTGAATGGCATGCATTATCAACGATGAGCCCCACCCACAAAGCAACAGAAGTCATACCCACGTTGGCTGAAATAGAAAGCGATGAACTCGCCACTGAAGTCGAAGTGCGCGAACTCGCTATACCCACAGAACTGCACCGGCAAAGGCTAGACCGCGCTTTGGTCAGTTTATTGCCTGAATTTTCACGCAACCACTTGAAGCACATGATCGAAGAAGGCTGCGTCACCTTGAACGATCAGTTGGTGAGCAAAGTCGCTCATTTGGTCAAGGCATTCGAGGTGTGCCAAGTTCGCTTGCAACCCACCGACATGTCGCAAGCCTTTGTGCCCCAAGACTTGTCTATCGATGTGGTTTTTGAGGACGAGCACTTGCGTGTCATTCACAAACCCGTAGGTATGGTGGTGCATCCAGCGCCTGGCAACTGGAGCGGTACTTTGCTGAATGGCTTGTTGTATCTGGACCCCGGACTCAAATTGATTCCTCGCGCGGGCATTGTGCATCGCTTGGACAAGGACACCAGCGGCTTGATGGTCACTGCCCGCACCCGCGCAGCCATGGACGCTTTGGTGCAGATGATTGCCGCACGACAAGTCCACCGTGAGTACCTTGCCATTGCGCACCGCCCGTGGCGCGGTGCATTGTTGCGCGAGGTGGATGCGCCGATTGGGCGCGACCCGCGCCAGCGTTTACGCATGGCGGTGGTGGACCTTGCCAAGCAATCTGGCAAAACTGCGCAGACCAGTTTGCGCTGCTTGGAAAGCCAGGATGCTGGTTGTTTGGTGCACTGCACTTTGCACACCGGACGAACGCATCAAATTCGTGTCCATATGTCTTCCATTGGTCACCCCTTGCTGGCAGACACTTTGTATGGCGGCACGCACACAGCTAACCTGCAGCGCCAAGCCTTGCATGCTTATAAATTGGGATTCATTCATCCCATGAACGGCGAGTCGCTGCAATTTCGCAGAGACTTGCCCGCCGACTTGACGCAAGCCTTGTCAGATTGGGGTCTGTCTGAGGTGCTCAGTTAGAATATCTGGTTGAATTTCCCTCGGAATACTTGCTATGAACACCTTGGATGCCAAGCGTGTCCTCGAAACCGCTCTGCTGTGCGCCACCCAACCTTTGTCGGTGCGCGAGCTACGCCAGCTCTTTAATGATGAGCTGGGGGCCGACACGCTTAAATCACTTTTACATGATGTCCAAAACGATTGGACGCAGCGAGGCATCGAACTGGTGTTGGTCGCAAGCGGTTGGCGTATGCAAAGTCGCCCGGAGATGCGCGACTACTTGCACCGTCTGCACCCTGAAAAACCGCCCAAATATTCGCGTGCTGCCATGGAGACTTTGGCCATCATTGCCTACCGTCAGCCGGTCACGCGAGGCGACATGGAAGATATTCGCGGCGTGACCATCAATTCTTTGGTGCTCAAGCAACTCGAGGATCGCGGTTGGGTCGAGGTCATTGGACAGCGCGAGACCGTGGGTCGTCCTATGCTTTACGCCACAACCCGCCAATTTCTAGACGACTTGGGCGTGGCTTCCCTAGACCAGTTGCCGCCGCTGGAGTCTCCCGTCGCCGTGAATGCACTATTTAACCCACTGACGGCGGTTGATGAAGTCGATCCTGCGCAGATTCCCATGGCTTTGGATGATTCGCCGCTTGAAGCCTCCGGCGAGAGCCCTGCGTGAGCGACGACACCCCTAAACTTCATAAAGTATTGGCCCAATCCGGGCTGGGCTCGCGCTTAGAGATGGAAAAACTCATCATCGAAGGCCGAATCACTGTCAATGATGAACTCGCTCATGTGGGGCAACGCATCAAATTTGGCGACCGCATCAAAGTCAATGGACGCTCCTTGCCTGTGCGTATTCAAGCCATGCCTGCAAGAGTTTTGGCCTACCACAAGCCGGTGGGTGAAATTGTCAGCCGTGACGACCCGCAAAGCCGCCCTACAGTGTTCAGGAAACTGCCACGCCTGTACCAAGGCAAATGGCAAGCGGTGGGACGTTTGGATCTCAACACTGAAGGCCTGTTGTTGTTCACCAGCTCAGGCGAACTTGCCAATAAATTGATGCACCCCCGCTTTGGTTTGGAGCGCGAATATGCTGTGCGTGTCTTGGGTGCTTTAAGCAATTTGGAAAAAGAAAAGTTGCTCGCTGGCGTCAACCTAGAAGACGGCATGGCACATTTCGGCAGCTTGGAAGATGGCGGCGGTGAAGGGGCCAATTGTTGGTACCGAGTGACCATCCAAGAAGGCCGCAACCGCGAAGTCAGGCGTATGTTCGAGGCGGTCGGTCACGCGGTCAGCCGCCTTATCCGCATTCGCTATGGAAAAATGGTGTTGCCACGCGGTTTAAAGCGCGGCGACTGGATGGAGCTCGATGCGGCCGATATCGATCAACTCACCCGAAGCGCTGGTGCTTCTCACCTTGGCGCAGCCAAACCCACCCACCAAGCCCCGGCCGCCAGGCCCAGCACGCTCAGGCGAACACCGTCTAAAACTGCCAAAGCCGGCCCATCCAAAGAGCTTTTCATTGGCGCGGACAGCCTGTCTAGGCAGCGGCGCGACCAAAAAACCGCCGCTGCGCGTGCCAAGCCAAGGCCTCGCAAGGCTAAAATCTAATTTTGGAGCTAAGGCTCGCCCTTTTTATTGACAACTTCTGGAAAACTCACCATGGCTATCGAACGTACCCTCTCCATCATCAAACCCGACGCTGTGGCAAAAAATGTCATTGGCCAAATCTACTCCCGTTTCGAAGGTGCCGGTTTGAAAATCATCGCCTCCCGCATGGCTCACTTAAGCCGCGGCGAAGCTGAAGCTTTTTATGGTGTTCATAAAGCGCGTCCATTCTTCAAAGATTTGGTCGACTTCATGGTCTCAGGCCCCGTCATGATCCAAGTGCTAGAAGGCGAAAACGCCATCCTCACTAACCGCGATTTGATGGGTGCTACAGACCCCAAGAAGGCCGACAAGGGCACCATTCGCGCCGATTTCGCTGACAGCATCGACGCCAATGCGGTTCACGGTTCTGACAGCCCCGAAACAGCCGCCCAAGAAATTATCTTTTTCTTTGCTGGCATGAATGTATTTGGTCACTGATTTGGTATTTCTTCGCTAAGCCATGAAGACCAACCTGCTCGATTTTGATCTGACGGGTTTGTCTGCGTGGTGCTTAGATCTTGGAGAAAAGCGTTTTCGAGCCGTTCAGTTGTTTCGTTGGATACACCAGCGAGGAATGGCCGATTTTTCTCAAATGACCGATTTAGCGCAAAGCTTGCGCGACAAACTGCAGTTACACGCGCAGGTAACTTCTTTACCCGTCATCAGCCGCCACGATTCAGCCGACGGCACCATCAAATGGATGTTCGATGTGGGGCAGGGGAATGCGATTGAAACCGTGTTTATCCCCGAAACCGACCGCGGTACTTTGTGTATTTCTTCGCAAGCCGGATGCGCTGTGGGATGCCCTTTTTGCTCCACGGGCGCGCAAGGCTTTAGCCGCAACCTCAGCACGGCTGAGATCATTGCCCAGTTATGGTTTGCTGAGCGTACTTTGCGCCAAGAGCGCGGCCTTGATGAACGTGTGATTTCTAACGTGGTGATGATGGGCATGGGCGAGCCCTTACAAAACTACGCTGCGTTGATTCCCGCTCTCAAAACCATGCTCGATGACCATGGTTATGGCCTGTCTCGCCGGCGCGTCACCGTGTCCACTTCTGGCGTGGTACCCATGATGGACAGACTCAGCCTTGATTGTCCTGTGGCTTTGGCTGTGTCTTTGCATGCGCCCACCGACGCATTACGCGACCAACTCGTGCCCTTGAACCTTAAATACCCTTTGACCGAGTTGCTGCAAAGTTGCCGTGACTACTTGGCCCATGCGCCGCGTGACTTCATAACCTTCGAGTACTGCATGCTCGACGGCGTGAACGACAGTGATGAGCAAGCGCGTTTACTGATCGCCTTGGTTCGCCCACATCTGGGTGAACTCACCCCCTGCAAGTTCAACTTGATACCTTTCAACCCCTTTCCCGCTTCAGGCCTGCTGCGGTCCTCCCCTGAGCAGGTGAAAGCATTTGCCGCCATCTTGAGCGAAGCCGGCATCGTGACAACCATTCGCAAAACTCGCGGCGACGATATTGCTGCGGCCTGCGGTCAGTTGGCCGGCGATATACAAGACCGCACTGACGTGTCGGGCAGACGCGCCAAAACCATCCGCATCCATGCCTGATGCGGCAAAATCAAACCATGACTTCTACTGAACAACCCATTGCTTTTTCTGTACCCGCCCGCCACCACAGTTTGCAGGCGCAAGTGCGCTGGGGCGACCATGTGGTCACAGTGGGTGGCGACGCACCCGTTCGGGTGCAGTCCATGACCAATACCGATACGGGGGACGCCATAGGCACCGCTATTCAGGTGAAAGAACTGGCTTTAGCCGGCTCCGAGTTGGTGCGCATCACGGTTGACACCCCCGAGTCCGCCAAGGCTGTTCCTTATATCCGCGAGCAGCTCGACAAAATGGGCGTGCATGTGCCACTGATTGGTGACTTCCATTACAACGGTCACAGGCTCTTAACCGATCACCCCGATTGCGCTCAAGCCCTCTCCAAATACCGTATCAACCCAGGCAATGTGGGCAAGGGCGACAAGCACGACAAGCAGTTCGCCCAAATGATTGAAGCTGCAGTGAAATACGACAAGGTCGTGCGCATTGGCGTGAACTGGGGCAGTTTGGACCAAGAGTTGCTGGCCAAACTCATGGACGACAACGCTTTGCGAGCCAATCCTTGGGACGCTAAACAGGTGATGTACCAAGCCTTGGTCACTTCAGCACTCGAGTCTGCCGATTTGGCCGAACGGCTGGGTTTGGCACGTCACCAAATTACCCTCAGCTGCAAAATGAGTGGCGTGCAAGACTTGGTGGCGGTTTACCGCGAACTGGCCAAGCGAACCAACCATTCACTGCACTTGGGGCTGACCGAAGCTGGCATGGGTGTCAAAGGAACCGCGGCCTCCAGCGTCGCTTTAGGCTTGTTGCTGCAAGAAGGCATTGGCGACACTATCCGCGTGTCTCTCACCCCCCAGCCCGGCGAAGCCCGCACCCAAGAGGTGTTGATAGCCACTGAAATACTTCAGGCTTTGGGGTTACGTAACTTTGTGCCCAGCGTCACCGCTTGCCCAGGGTGTGGGCGCACTACCAGCACCACCTTCCAAGAACTGGCGCAGCAAATTGACGATTTTTTACGCCAGCAAATGCCGGTGTGGCGAAAGCTCTACCCCGGTGTCGAAGGCCTCAAAGTGGCGGTCATGGGCTGCATCGTTAACGGCCCTGGCGAGAGCAAACACGCCGACATCGGCATCAGCCTGCCTGGCACGGGTGAAGCGCCCGCAGCGCCCGTGTTCATTGATGGCGAAAAAGCCCTCACTTTGCGCGGCGACAATATCGCCAAGGAGTTCCACGAACTCGTCGAAAACTACATACAGAAAAAATTTGCAGTCAGCGCTTAAGCCGCTTAACTCTTTCATCCCATGGCAGACAAACTAAGCGCCGTCAAAGGCATGAACGATATATTGCCTCCCGATTCGGCGCGTTGGGAGGCGCTAGAAGAGGCTGTACGTGAGGTCATGCGCCTTCATGCCTACCGCAATATTCGCACGCCTATCGTCGAGCCCACGGCCTTGTTCGTCCGAGGTTTGGGCGAAGTTACCGACATTGTAGAAAAGGAGATGTACTCCTTTGAAGACCGACTGAATGGCGAGCAACTCACTTTGCGTCCCGAGTCAACAGCGGGCGTGGTGCGTGCGGTGGTTGAACACAATATGCTCTACGAGGGCCCTAAGCGCCTCTATTACATGGGTCCGATGTTTCGCCATGAGCGTCCCCAACGGGGCAGGTACCGTCAATTTCATCAAATAGGTGCTGAAGCGCTGGGTTTTGGTGGGCCCGAGATTGATGCCGAATTGATTTTGCTGGTTTGCGCTTTGTGGCGCGCCATTGGTTTGCGCGATGTCAGACTGGAACTCAATAGCTTGGGACAACCGCCCGAGCGCATGCAGCACCGCACAGCGCTGATTGCTTATTTCGAGCAGCACGCGGATCAACTCGACGAAGACGCTAAGCGGCGCTTGCACAGCAATCCTTTGCGTATTTTGGACAGCAAAAACCC
>JABMMR010000265.1 GCA_013205525.1 Burkholderiales bacterium
AAGCTCATCTGTCGCTAAAACCAGTGATTTGTTGGTATTCTATAATGGCAGGCCCAAAAGCGCCGCCACATCGGCACAGGTACTCTTGCCAGGGGTAGAGGTTTTGGCCAAAGCTTGGCTGGCTGCGGGGCGGGCATTTTGAGGCGCCAAGGCTTCAGCCTTTTCCATATTGGCGGCGTAATCGCTGCTGGGGCAGTAAACAATGGCGTCTTCGCCAGTGGCGGCAATCACTTGAAACTCTTCACTTAAATCGCCGCCAATCGCGCCGCTGTCGGCCGCCACCGCACGGTAACGCAGGCCAAAGCGGTCAAAGATGGCGCGATAGGCCTCAGCCATCACTTGGTAGCTGGCCTTGGCGGCGTCGGCGTCGTGGTCAAAGCTGTAGGCGTCTTTCATGGTGAACTCGCGCCCACGCATCAAGCCAAAACGCGGGCGGCGCTCGTCGCGGAACTTGGTTTGTATTTGGTAGAGGTTTTTCGGCAACTGCTTGTAGCTGCGCAATTCTTGGCGCGCGATGTCGGTGACCACCTCTTCGCTGGTGGGTTGCACCACAAAGTCGCGGCCATGGCGGTCTTGGATGCGCAGCAACTCGGGGCCCATTTTTTCAAACCGGCCAGTCTCTTGCCACAGCTCAGAGGGTTGCACGACTGGCATGTTCAACTCGATGGCGCCAGCACGGTTCATTTCCTCGCGCACGATGGCTTCAACTTTACGGATAACACGCAGCCCCATGGGCATATAGGTGTAGATGCCGGCACCCAGTTTTTTAATCATGCCAGCGCGCATCATCAATTGATGGCTGGACACCTCGGCGTCAGCGGGGGCTTCTTTGAGGGTTGAGATGAGGAACTGTGAGGCTTTCATAGTCTGTTGTGCCTAAGAAAAGGCATAAAAAGGCGTAAATGGATGTCAGCCCTATTGATGCAAGCCGTTGACTGTGCATAATGGACTAAGTTGATAAATTGAGGTTTGATTATGCTTGACCGCGATGGCTTTAGGCCTAACGTCGGCATCATTTTGCTCAATCAGAAGAATCAGGTTTTTTGGGGTAAACGCATACGCACCCACAGTTGGCAATTCCCGCAAGGCGGCATAGACCGCGGCGAGACGCCCGAGCAAGCCATGTACCGTGAGCTGCAAGAGGAAGTGGGATTGCTGACCGAGCATGTGCGCGTAGTCGCCCGGACCCGAGACTGGTTGCGCTATGAAGTGCCAGACCGCTACATCCGCAAGGATGCACGCGGTCATTACAAAGGGCAAAAACAAATATGGTTTTTGCTGCAGCTGGTGGTGCTCGATCACGCCCTGAACCTGCGCGCCAGCACCCACCCCGAGTTTGACGCTTGGCGCTGGAACGACTACTGGGTGCCGCTTGAATCTGTGGTCGAGTTTAAACGCGGTGTTTACGAGCTGGCGCTGATAGAGTTGTCAAGATATTTGCCGCGCCCAGAACTACGCACGCGTTTTTTGCACCAAGGCAGCGGTCCAAGCGAAAGCTTCTCAGATGCGCCTCAGCATCACCCAAGCCCGCCGCATTAATTGCGTTGCTGGGTCAGCACCAGGTTGTCGCGATGCACCATTTCTGCTTCAGCCACATAGCCCAGCAATTTTTCTATGTCGCTAGAGGCTTTTCGACACAATAAACGTGCCTCAGCACTGGCGTAGTTGGCCAAGCCACGGGCGAACTCTTTGCCTTGAGGGTCGCAAATCGCAATGATGTCGCCACGCGAAAAGTCGCCCTGCACGCTTTGCATGCCAATAGGCAAAAGGCTTTTGCCTTCAGTTGTCAACTTCTCTAAGGCACCGGCGTCCACCCACACCGCACCAGGCAACTGAAGTTGATCGACCATCCACTGCTTGCGCGCTTGTTGTTTTTGGGTGGGCGCCACCAACAAGGTGCCCAAGCTTTCGCCTTGGGCCAAGCGCAACAGCACGTCGGGCTCGCGGCCCCAAGCAATCACTGTGCTGGCACCCGAGCCAGCCGCCCTTTTGGCCGCCAGTATTTTGGTGATCATGCCGCCCTTGCCAATGCCTGAGCCCGCGCCACCGGCCATCAGTTCCAGTGCAGGGTCCCCGGCTTTGGCTTCATGCACAAAGCTGGCCTGTGCATCTAAGCGGGGGTCTGCGGTGAACAAACCCTTTTGATCGGTCAAGATCACCAAAGCATCGGCCTCCACCAAATTGGCTACCAATGCCCCCAAGGTGTCGTTGTCGCCAAACTTGATTTCGTCGTTCACCACCGTATCGTTTTCGTTAATGACGGGCAGCACCTTGTGTTGCAGCAAAGTCAACAACGTGGAACGGGCATTCAGGTAGCGCTCACGGTCGGCCAAATCGGCGTGGGTGAGCAGCACCTGCGCGCTGCGCAAGCCCTGCTCGCGCAGTTTGGTTTCATACATTTGCGCCAAGCCCATTTGCCCGACAGCCGCCGCCGCTTGAAGCTCATGCAATTCGTGAGGGCGGGTGGTCCAACCCAGTCGCTTCATGCCCTCGGCAATTGCGCCGCTGGAAACCATGATGATTTCCCGCGCAGGCTCGGCCTTGGCAAGTGCGGCCATCTGCCGGCACCACTCGCCAATAGCTGTTTCATCCAAGCCTTTGCCTTCATTGGTCACCAAGCTCGAGCCCACCTTGACCACAATGCGTCTGGCGTCTTGCAGCACACTAGAGGACGGGGTTTCTTTCATAGCAGTTAAGTGTTGACAGGCGCTGAAGGCACCTCGGCGAATCGGGGATCCACCACCTCAGGCTCTTGGGTAGACAAAAATTGCGCTTGCAGATGCTTGTAAATGGCGCGCACCAAGCCTTCGCAGCCCTCGCGGTTCAAGGCTGATATTTCAAACACAGGCCCTTTGTACTTGAAACGCTTAACAAAGTCTTTCACCCGGGCGGCGCGTTCATCGGTGGGCACCATGTCGAGTTTGTTCAATACCAGCCAACGCGGTTTGTTGTAAAGCTCGGGGTCGTATTTTTTGAGTTCCAACACAATGGCTTTGGCTTGCGCCACCGGATCTACCGCGTCATCAAAAGGGGCCAAGTCGACCATGTGCAACAGCAAGCGGGTGCGCTGCAAGTGGCGCAAAAACTGGTGGCCCAAGCCCGCACCTTCGGCCGCACCTTCGATGAGACCGGGCACATCGGCCACCACAAAGCTTTGCTCGGCCGCCACCCTGACCACGCCCAAATTGGGGTGCAAAGTGGTGAAGGGGTAGTCTGCGATTTTGGGTCTGGCGTTAGAGATGGCGCTGATAAGTGTGGATTTACCTGCATTGGGCATGCCCAGCAAACCCACATCGGCCAGCACCTTGAGTTCGAGCTTGAGGTTTTTTCTGTCGCCGGGCCAGCCCGGGGTTTTTTGGCGCGGCGCTCGGTTGATGGCGCTTTTAAAACGCATATTGCCAAAGCCACCGTCGCCACCTTTGGCGATCATGATGACTTCACCAGGCGTCAACAACTCGTACAGCACATCGTTGGTTTCGGCGTCTATCAGCAAAGTGCCTACCGGCATTTTGAGTGTGATGTCGTCGCCTGCCGCGCCAAACATGTCCGAGCCCATGCCGTGCTCGCCGCGGCGTGCTTCATGGCGACGGGAAAAACGGAAGTCGACCAAGGTGTTTAAGCTCGCATCTGCTACGGCGTACACATGGCCGCCGCGACCCCCGTCGCCGCCATTGGGGCCACCAAATTCTTTGTATTTTTCGTGACGAAAAGATACGCAACCATTCCCGCCGTCGCCAGCGATGATGTCGATAAAGGCT
>JABMMR010000266.1 GCA_013205525.1 Burkholderiales bacterium
GGTCTTTGGGGATCACCGAATCTCGAGCTTCAAGGCATATCGCCACGACATTTTTAAGGCCCGATTGATGAGAGCGCTTGCTAGTTTCATGCCCCTACGTTGGCAGCAGTTCAATGCCCTCACCAAACCACGCGTGATTCAGTTGATCGTGTTTTGTGCACTCATCGGTATGGTGCTGGCCGTGCCCGGTGTGCCCTCATGGCCTGATGTGCGCTTGGGTGCCATTGCTTGTTTGGGTATTTGGTTGGTCTCGGGAGCTGCTGCCGCCTTTAACTGCATTGTGGAAAAAGCCATCGATGCCCGCATGAAGCGCACCTCTTGGCGACCCACTGCCAAAGGCGAGTTAAGCGACCGCGAGACCTTGCTGTTTTCAGGCGTTTTATGCGTGTTGGGATCGGCCATTTTGTACATCTGGGTCAACCCCCTCACCATGTGGCTGACCTTCGCCACGTTTGTGGGCTACGCCATTGTTTACACCGTCATTTTGAAGCCGCTGACACCGCAAAACATCGTCATTGGCGGGGCATCGGGCGCCATGCCACCGGTGTTGGGCTGGGCGGCCATGACGGGCGAGGTCAGCCCTGAGTCATTAATCTTATGCCTCATTATTTTCTTGTGGACTCCGCCGCATTTTTGGGCCTTGGCTTTGTACCGGGTGGAGGATTACCGCAAGTCGGGCCTGCCCATGCTGCCCGTTACCCACGGCAACGAGTTCACCCGCTTGCAAATTTTGCTATACACCTTTGTGTTGTTGGCCGCTTGCTTGATGCCCTTTGTTTACGGCATGAGTGGCTTGTTTTACCTTGCAATCGCACTCATTCTCAGCGTGATGTTCTGTGCCTACGCATGGGCGCTGTGGCGCAACTATTCAGATGAACTCGCCAAAAAAACCTTCAAATTTTCCCTATACCACCTGAGCCTGCTGTTTGCCGCTTTTTTGATTGATCACTATTTGCCGGGGTCTGTATGAGGCGTTTTCTTAGCTGTTTCTTGGTGTTGCTGCTGCTGGCTTGTTCACCCGACAAGCCGCGTTTTCAGTCTATCGATTTGACTGGCGCAGGCTATGCCAAGGGCTTTTCTTTGCTCGACCACAAGGGTCAAACCCGCAGTTTGGCGGACTTCAAAGGCAAAGTGGTGATGGTGTTTTTTGGCTTCACCCAATGCCCCGATTTTTGTCCCACCACCATGAGTGAAATAGCACAGGTCAAGCACAACTTAGGCGCCCAAGGCGACAAGCTGCAAGCCATTTTCATCAGCTTGGACCCCGAGCGAGACACCCCTGAATTACTGCAAACCTATATGGGCAATTTCGACCCCAGTTTTGTGGCGCTGATTCCCTCTTTGGCCGAGCTGCCCGCCTTGGCCAAAGACTTCAAGATTTATTACAAAAAGGTGGAAGGCGCTAAGCCGGCCAATTACACCCTAGACCACTCGGCGGGTACTTATATATATGACACCGAGGGTCGCTTGCGACTGTATGCCCGCTATGGTCAGGGTGTAGCGGCTTTGACCGCCGACGTTGAACAACTGCTTAAGTAAATTCCAGCAAAGCTGCTTTCATTTTTTTCATGGCAGCCGCTTCAATTTGGCGAATGCGCTCAGCGCTCACGCCATATTCGGCCGCCAATTCATGCAAGGTCATGCCGCCCGAGTTGTCATCGTTTACCTTCAGCCAGCGCTCTTCCACAATGCGACGGCTGCGGGCATCCAGCACCTCCAGCGCTTGGGTGATGCCGTCACTCGACAACCTATCGCGCTGGTGCGCTTCAAGCATGGCGGTGGGTTCGTGGTGAGCGTCAGCCAGGAAAGCGATGGGGCCGAAGGCGTCTTCGCCGTCGTCGCCAGACACCGGGTCTAGCAGCACATCACCGCCGGCCATGCGCGCTTCCATCTCCATCACTTCTTCGCGTTTGACATTCAAGTCTTTGGCGATGCTGTCTATTTGCGCGTCATTCAGGCCATCGCGGCGTGAGGCCGCGTGGTCTTCACCGGCCTGTGCGCGAAAGCCTTGCTTCATGGAGCGCAGATTGAAAAACAATTTGCGCTGCGCCTTGGTGGTGGCGAGTTTGACCATACGCCAGTTTTTAATGATGTATTCGTGAATCTCGGCCTTGATCCAATGCATGGCGTAGCTGACCAAGCGCACGCCTTGATCGGGGTCAAAGCGCTTGACCGCCTTCATCAAGCCCACATTGCCTTCTTGTATGAGGTCGGCGTGGGGCAGGCCGTAGCCCAGGTATTGGCGGGAAATAGACACCACCAAGCGCAGGTGCGACAAAATCAGTTTTCCCGCGGCGTCGAGGTCGTTGTGGTCTTTGAGTTGACGCGCAAACGCTTTTTCTTGCTCCAAGGTGAGCATGGGCAAGCGGTTGGCTGCTGATATATAGGCTTCGATATTGCCTAAGGGTGGCACCAAGGCCCAAGGGTTGGTGCTGACTGAGGACTGGCTGGCTAAGCTTAATGATGTCATTTGGGGTCTGGTAAGTGACGCGATGGATCTATATTAGCACTCTCTAAGCTTGAGTGCTAAATGTCTCTCGGGTTAACCCGAGCCAATCCAATCCCCTGTCAGTGGGTGGTCAAGCCATTCAGCATGTGAAGGGCAATTCTTTGTCTGCAACGACGCGGGTAGAGTTGACGTGAAATTATCTGGCGTGAGCTTTTCAAATAATTTCCCAGATTGGCTGAGGCATGCTGATAAACGGAAAATTCAAAACTTGCGTAAAGTTAATGCTGATGCCAAGTATCGGGAAATCACCATGAAAAAACTGCTTTGGATCTTTATGTATTTTGTCTTGTGTTCAGTCACACAAGTTCATGCTGCACCCTATCCCCTTGGCAGCATGAGCTGTGATGACATCGGCGCTTTTGCCAGCCAAGCCATGCAGTGGCGTGAAGATGGCGTTCAGTACAAAGAAGCCAAAACACGGCTTGATGCGCTCAGGCCTGATGAATCGGTTGAGAAAAAGAATATGCGCGTTGTCATGCAACTGGTTTTTGGAAACTACGGTGACAGCTGGACGGTGGAAAGTGCTGGTTCGACCATGAAAACGGATTGTGAAAGCGGCCGCTAACACACGCAAAAGCGCAGCTAAGCTCTAGGCTTGGTTTTGAAGCACATCAGTGGCCGCAAATATTAAAAACAGCGTCAAAGCGTTTCAGCGCGGCGTTCAACAGCTTGGTATGTCCAGTACCCCAAGGGTGCGGTCGTGCATTTCGTTGTCTCCAATCAAATGACTTGGGCTGGTGAGTAAGCAAGTAGCCCATCTCGCCTTTTGAGCCGTGGGCGGCGATCGCAAATGGATTGTCAGCGTGTTGAGCGGAGTGAGTCATTGGGAAACCCATCACAACGCTGGTTTTCTCTGCAAACGACTGAGTTGAAATAACGAGCATCGGATGATCATTGGGCATTTCAACGCCCACATGGGGGCTGTACTGAATGAAAATAATTTCAGCACGCTCGGGGACCCACAACGCAGATTTACGCGTGGCCATCAAGCAAAGGCCTCAACGCCCCGTGGTGCATCAGCCATCAGCTCGCCACCGTGCTTTACGGGATCGAATGCCGCCAACATCTCGTCAAAAGTGGGCTCTGTTTCTGCCTCAATCACAATTCGACCGGGCTCAACTGTGACACGCACAGGCGTTCCTTCAACAACGCCTGCGGTCTTTGCCATCGGCTTTGTGAGTCGAAGAGCCAGACCATTGCCCCAAACGCTTATTTGACTGATGACAGAACTCATTTGCATGCTCCTAGTTGTTGGCACAAGTGTATAAACACTTGTTTGTCGTGTCAACAAATGTGTCTACGTCCGAACATCTTCCCCGCAAACACCGCTTCCCCGCCCAAAGCCTCTTCAATCCGCAAGCCCTCATTCCATTTGGCCATGCGCTCAGACCGCGCAAACGAGCCCACCTTCAGCTGCCCCGTGTCCCAACCGACAGCTAAGTGAACGATGGCGGTGTCCTCGGTTTCGCCAGAACGGGCCGAGACCACCATGCCCCAGCCGGCAGCGCGGGCCACCTCCATGGCTTGCACAGTCTCGGTGATGGTGCCAATTTGGTTGGGCTTGAGCAGTACCGCATTGCAGACTTTGTCTTGAATGGCCTGAGCCACCAAACTGGCTTGGGTCACCAAATAATCGTCGCCCACCACCTGAATTCGTTGGCCTACGGCGTTAGTGAACGCCTGCATTCCAGCCGTATCTCCTTCGGCAAACGGGTCTTCCACCGAGATGATGGGGTATTTGTTGACCCAGCCCAACAGCACTTGCAGCCAAGCTTCGCTGTCAAATTCTTGCTGCTCTAAACCCAGCTTGTAAGCGCCGGCACGGCCAAATTCGGAGGCGGCAATGTCCAGCGAAATAGCCACTTGGTCGTAGCGATAGCCCGCCGCGTCGATGGCGCGTGTCAGGGTTTGCAGCGCTTCTTCATTGGAGTCAAACACCGGCCACCAGCCGCCTTCGTCGGCCACACCGGCGAGCTTGCCCGCCGCCGCCATGAGCTTGCCCGCCGCGTGATAAACATTGGCCACCATCTCCAGCGCCTCACTGAAACTTTGGGCACCCACGGGCATGACCAAAAAATCTTGGATATCCACCCGTCGACCGGCGTGGGCACCGCCGCCAAAAATTTGAATTTCTGGCAGGGGCAGGCGTACCGGTTTGCCGCCAGCCAAATAACGCCACAGCGGCTGGTGTTCGCTGGCTGCGGCAGATTGCAGCACCGCCAGCGAGGTGGCAATCGTGGCATTGGCGCCCAAGCGGCTTTTCAGCGGCGTGCCGTCAAGCGCGATCAATACCTGGTCGACGCGAGCTTGGTCTGTGGCATCCATGCCTTGCAGGGCTTGGGCAATAGGCCCATTCACCTGCGCCACCGCTTGGCTGACATCCAAGCCGCCCAGCAGGGGGCCGCCGTCGCGCAACTCCAGGGCCTCGCGGCTGCCGCGTGAAGCGCCCGCAGGCGCTACGCCTCTCCCAAGGGCACCGTTGCTCAGTTGCACATCCACTTCTATGGTGGGGCGACCACGCGAGTCCCAAATACGCCGTGCATGCAGGTGTTGAATCGTGGTGCTCATCAAGGTGTCCAGTGTTGTCGCAGGGTTTGCAAAAGGGCGGCGGGTTGCAGCAAAAACGCTTTGGCGAAGTGTCTGACCTGCTCGCGCTGGTGGTCGGTGGTAATGTATTCAACTGGCGACTTGCCATCCACCCGCGCCAACAACATGCCCGCCAGCAAAGCGCAGGTGCGCGCTTCAAGTGCGGCGCGGTCTTCCCAGTTGACCGCAGACAAGTAGCTGTTGGCCAGAGCATCAAAACAGTCAAGGTAGGCCGCGTGGTGAGCGGGTTTCCACAGGCATTTGAGCAGCAAATGGTTGAGCACAAACGCCAAGTCGAAAGCTGGGTCGCCGTACCAAGCGCATTCGGCGTCTAAAAACACCGGGCCGTGTGGGCCGACCAAAATATTTTTCGGGCTGACGTCGCCGTGCACCAAGGCATGTTTGTGCATCAGGGTTTGCTTGACCAAGCCATGCAAAGCCTCGGCGCAATCGGGGTGGCGCAGGGCCGTGGCATTGAAATAAGGGTCTAAGCGAATGGCGATGAAATCTGCATCATGGTCAAACGCTTGGGCTAAATAAGCTTGGCCGGCGCTGGCTGCATGCCAAGTGGCTAAACAGTGGGCAACTCGCTGCGCTGTCTGGCTGTTGACCACACCAGCCTGCAACTGGTTTTTCCACACAGGGTGTTGCTCGGATGGCAAAAAAGCCATGGCAAACACGCAGTCTTGCTCGTCTTCGCCCAACAGCGCTGGAACCGCATGGGGCAGGTGCTGGGCAGCAAACCGCAACCATGCCACCTCGTCTCGGTTGCGCTTGACAGGCGCCTCCCACAGCGCGGCCACCTTCAGCTGCGGCAAAGCGCGTTTGAGGCAAAAGCTCTGCCTTGGCGTGTCGACTCGCACGATGAGGGAGGACACGCCGCCGGTCAAAGCTGTGAAAGTGGGCGTTTCATGGGGCAGCAGCAAACCCATGCGTTGCAAGGGCGGCAACAACGCTGCTAACTCTTGCGACGCGGATGGCTGGTCTGGTGAAGAGTTCATGGGGTGTCTGAAAACTCAGCTGATCAATGCGTGGGCAAACTCCTCGGCGTTGAAAGCCTGAAGGTCCTCCAGCTTTTCGCCTATGCCAATGAAATACACCTTCAAAGGCTTAGTCGCTTGGGTGTTGCGTTGCTGCGCCCACAAGGCAATGGCGGCCAGCACGCCGCCCTTGGCCGTGCCGTCGAGCTTGGTCACGATCAAGCCTGTCAGTCCCAGCGCTTCGTCAAAGGCTTTGACTTGTGCCAAGGCGTTTTGGCCGGTATTGCCGTCAATCACCAGCAACACCTCGTGGGGCGCTGAGGCATCGGCTTTTTGGATGACACGCTGGACTTTTTTCAACTCATCCATCAAATGAATTTGCGTGGGCAGACGACCCGCGGTGTCGATCAAAACCACATCGCGGCCTCGGGCCATGCCGGCCGTGACCGCGTCAAAACTGACGGCAGCGGGGTCGCCTTGGTCTTGGCTGATGATGTCAACTTGGTTGCGGTCGGCCCAGACCAACAACTGTTCTTTGGCGGCTGCGCGGAAGGTGTCAGCCGCTGCCAGCAGCACACTCAAACCCGCGTCACTCAGGTGGCGGGTGAGTTTGCCAATCGAGGTGGTCTTGCCCGCCCCATTCACGCCAGCCACCATGATGACCGTGGGTTTGTCAAGCGACAGCGTCAACTCCCCTTCAAGCGGCAGCAGCACTTGGGTCAGCACCTCGGTCAGCAAGACTTTCACCTGATCGGGTTGGCTGCTGCCGGTGGCTTTGACGCGCACCTTCAAGGCTTGCAACACGGCTTGGGTGGCGGGCATGCCTGCGTCGGCCATCAACAAGGCAGATTCAAGCTCTTCATATAAAGCGTCATCGATGACTTTGCCGCCAAACACCCCCGCGATGCTGCTGCCCGTGCGTTGCAAACTGCTGCGTAGCCGACCCAGCCAGTTTTGGGCGGCGACCTGCGCGGGCGAGGTGCTGCTTTCGACCAAGGTTGGCGGCGCAGGGGTCTTTCGTTTGAACAAACTGAACATAAGGGCGAGGTTTCTAGAATATCGTCTGTCTTGCCAAAAGAGCAAGCACATACCCGAGTCATTCTATGAAACCCTTTTTTCTGCTGTTTTTTCGCTCCCCTGTTCGCTGCTTGTTGGGGCTGGCGCTGGCTTTGACGCAATTCTCAGCTCACGCACAAACTCCCCCTGACGCCCAACAATTCACTTTAAGCAACGGCATGACGCTGATTGTCAAGGTCGATAAACGCGCCCCCACGGCGGTGCATATGCTGTGGGTGCGGGTGGGTTCCATGGACGAGGTCGACGGCGTCTCGGGCGTGGCGCATGTGCTGGAGCACATGTTGTTCAAAGGCACGGCCACGGTCAAGCAAGGCGAGTTTTCGCGTCAGGTGGCAGCCTTGGGTGGGCGGGAAAACGCTTTCACCAACAAGGACTACACCGGTTACTACCAGCAAATTCCGGCCAAGCGCTTGGCCGAAGTCATGACACTCGAAGCCGATCGCTTTGCCCATAACCAGTGGCCTGACATTGAGTTCACCAAAGAAATCGAGGTGGTCAAGGAAGAGCGGCGCATGCGCACCGAAGACTCGCCGCGCATGCTGATGTATGAGCAGCTCAGCGCCACCCAGTTTGTGGCCTCACCCTACCGACGCCCTGTGGTCGGTTGGATGAACGACCTAGACGCCATGACGCCGCAAGACGCTCGCGACTTTTACCGCCGTTGGTATGTGCCGGCCAATGCCGCTGTGGTGGTGGTGGGCGACGTGGATGTGGCTGAGGTCAGGCGTCTGGCTGAAACCAGTTATGGGCAAATTCCCGCTGGGCTTGTTCCCGCGCGCAAGCCTCGCGAGGAGCCTGTACAAACCGGTACGCGCCGCGTGCTGGTCAAAGCGCCGGCCGATCAAGCCTATATTGCCTTGTCGTGGAAGGTGCCCAGCTTCTCCGGCTTTGAAGCCACCGACGACAACCGCGATGCGCTGGCCCTGACTTTGCTGTCTGCAGTTTTAGATGGCTACAGTGGCGCCCGCTTAGACCGCGCTTTGGCGCAAGGTGAGGGCCGCTTGGCAGACAGCGTGGGCGCCTCCAACACCATGAGTGGGCGTGGCCCGCAGGTCTTCATGCTTGACGCGGTCCCCGCCAAGGGCAAAACCCCCGAACAACTCGAGACAGCTTTGCGGGCACAAATAGCGCGAATCGCCAAAGAGGGCGTGAGCGAGGCCGAGATGCGACGCGTCAAAGCGCAGTGGATGGCCTCCAACGTCTACCAGCGGGACTCCATCTTCAACCAAGCCCGTGAGTTGGGCAACGCTTGGATAGAAGGCATGCCTTTGGACAACGCCGAGCGGGTGCTGGAAAGCTTGAACACCATCACCCCAGCCCAAGTGCAGGCGGTGGCGGCCAAGTATTTTGGCGACGACACATTGACGGTGGCCACCTTGCTGCCGCAAACCGGCGCCAGGGCCTTCCCGCGCAAACCCAGCGCCGCCTCGCGTCATGGAGAGTCCACACGATGAAACGCTTTGCTTGTGCAGTTGTATTACTTTTCCCCTTGGTTTCTTGGGCCGGCATTCCTATTCAACACTGGACCATGCCAACGGGCGCCAAGGTGTATTTGGTGGAGGCCCCAGGCATCCCCATGGTGGATGTGCAAATCGAGTTTGACGCGGGTTCCCGCCGCGACCCGGCGGGTCAAACCGGCTTGGCCGGGGCTACCGCCAGCATGATGGCCAAGGGGGTCAAGGCGTTCCAAGGCCAAGCGGCCATGGATGAAAACCAGTTGGGCGAGGCTTGGGCCGATTTGGGTGCCATGGTAGGGGCCAACGCCAGCGCCGACCGCATGAGTTTTTCGCTGCGAAGCCTGACCCGCCCCGAGTTGTTGGACGCGGCTGTTGCCTTGGCCGCTAGGCAGTTGGCGGCGCCCAGTTTCCCCTCCGCGGTATGGCAAAGCGAGCGTCAGCGTTGGGTGGCGTCTATTGCCGAGTCCAACACCAAGCCCGCGACACAGGCCGGCAAAGCTTTCAATAAAGCCTTGTTTGGCACGCACCCGTATGGAGCGCAAGTAGATGAGGCCAGTTTGCGCCGTATTGATACCCCTGACATGGCGCAGTTTTTGTCGCGCTTCATGCTGCTGTGCCAAGCCAAGATCAGCGTGGTCGGCGCTGTCAATCGGGCGCAAACCGAGAGTTTGCTCACGCAGTTGCTCGGCGGCTTGCCACGCCAAAGTGCTTGCCCTGTCTTGCCAATGGTTGGCGAGGTTGCTCCGTTGAAGCAAGCCCAAAAACTGGAAATCCCTTTCGAATCCGCGCAAGCCCATGTGTTCATCGGGCAAGTTGGCATTGACCGCCAAAACCCCGACTTCTTTGCCTTGACACTGGGCAACTATGTGTTGGGCGGCGGCGGTTTTGTGTCGCGCCTGACAAATGAGGTGCGCGAAAAACGCGGACTGAGTTACAGCGTGTCCAGCTATTTTTCACCCGGCCGACACGCCGGTGCTTTCACGGTAGGACTGCAAACCCGACCCGACCAAGCTGCGCAAGCCGTGCAAGTTGCCAGCGATGTGTTGGCCGAATTTGTTCGCACTGGCCCCACCGAGCAAGAAGTGCAAGCCGCCAAAGACTTCTTGATTGGCGGCTTTGCCCTGCGTATAGACAGCAACCGAAAGCTGCTGGACAACCTCAGCAATATCGCTTGGTTCGATTTGCCTTTGGACTACCTCGATACCTGGACGGCAGAAATGGACAAACTCACTGCCGCGCAAATCCAGCAAGCTTTTGCCCGCAATTTGCAACCCCAGCGCATGGTCAGCGTCATCTTGGGTGGCAAACCTTGAAACTTGGCGAGGTGCGCATCATTGGCGGCGAGTGGAAGCGCAGCAAATTGCCGCTGCCGCGCTCTGTCGATTTGCGCCCCACACCCGACAGGGTGCGCGAAACCTTGTTCAACTGGCTAGGCCAAGATTTGTCCGGCTGGCATTGTGTGGACGCATTTGCCGGTACCGGCGCTTTAGGTTTTGAAGCCGCGTCCCGCGGTGCGGCCAAGGTGCTGTTGTGCGATGCCAATTCGGTGTGCATAGAGGCCATGGCCAAAAGCCAGGCCAAGCTGGGGGCCAGTCAATTGCGATTGCTGCGCGGCGACGGCTTGTCGACGCTCAGACAACAAGCGCCGCACAGCGTTGACTTGGTGTTTTTAGACCCTCCCTACGACTTTGCGCATTACCCTTTGGCCTTGGCAGCCGCGGCGGCTTGCATCAAATCGACGGGGCAGATTTACCTTGAAGCGGCCAAAGCTTGGAGCGCAGATGAGCTGGGCGCTTTGGGCTTGCGCTTGGCGCGGCACTTGAAGGCTGGCGCGGTGCACGCCCACTTGCTGCAGCCAGCGGCATAATGCCCCGACCCTTTGGCCGATAGGAGCGCTGATGTCCACCCAAGTCATTGCCTTGTACCCTGGAACCTTTGACCCCATCACCTTGGGTCATGAGGACATTGTTCGGCGTGCGGCTCGCATGTTCGATCAAGTGGTGGTGGCGGTGGCCAGCGCTCACCATAAAAAAACCATGTTCACTTTGGAAGAACGTTTGGCCATGACCCGCGAGGCTTTGCACGACTGCAGCAATGTGCAGATCAAAACCTTTGATGGCTTGGTCATCGATTTCGCCGCCAGTCTGGGTGCGACCACCATGGTGCGCGGTATTCGCTCTATGACCGATTTCGATTACGAGTTTCAGCTCTCAGGCATGAACCGCCGCTTGGCGCCCAAGATAGACACCGTGTTTTTAAATACCTTGGATGTCTACCAGTGCATCTCCAGCACCTTGGTGCGCGAGGTCAACAACTTGGGCGGCGACGTCACCCAGTTTGTGTCTCCCAGCGTGCTGCGCTTTATGTTGACCAAAAAAACGGATTGAGGCAAGCATGGCTTTGATGATCACCGATGAGTGCATCAACTGCGATGTGTGTGAACCCGAATGCCCCAACAACGCCATCTTCATGGGCGTGCAGATTTACCAAATTGACCCCGCCAAATGCACCGAATGCCTGGGCCATTACGACGTTCCGCAGTGCGTTCAAGTCTGTCCCGTGGCGTGTATTCCGCTAGACCCACAGCATGTCGAAAACCACGACATGCTATGGGCCAAATACCAGCGCTTGGTCAATCAAGCGGCTTAAAGCTTACTCAAGCACCGCTGGTTTGCGGGGCTTTTTTGCCTTGCTTTTTTTCTTTTTGGCCTTGGCTTTGAGCTTGGCTTTATCTGTTCCTTCGTCGCTGGCCAGTGCTTTGAAGGCACGCGGTTTGCCCTTGTCCGCCACCTTGTCCGATTGCGAGTCTTCGCAAGGCTTCATTTGGCCTTCTTGCTCGCAAAGCAATGCTGGTTTTTCTTTGGCCTTGGCGTGCAGGGCAGGGTGGGCCGCCAGCGTCAGGCTAAGCAGTGTCAGACCCAGCGTGCGGGTCAGTAGGGGGGTGGGTTTCATGCGAATCGCCTTCCTTTAAGGGAGAGGCCGCCGCCGGACGAGGCGGTTTGGGCCTGGGCGGTTTGCTGGTGTGCACCGTTTGCATGGCTTTTTCCATCTCACCGCTTACCAAGCAGGCTAAGGCTTGCAGGCTGCGCTCAATGGAAGTGTCAATCAATATTCGCTGTTCTGGTGCAGGCTTCTTCAAAACCCAGTGAACCACTTCCGACTTGACACCGGGGTGGCCAATGCCTAGGCGCAAGCGCCAGTAGGCGTCGGTGCCCATTTGCGCATGGATATCGCGCAAGCCGTTGTGACCGGCATGTCCGCCACCGAGTTTGAGCTTGGCCTCACCCGGCACCAAGTCGAGTTCGTCGTGGGCGACCAGCATTTGCTCCGCCCCAATTTTGTAAAACCGCGCCAAAGCCGACACGGATTTGCCCGACAGGTTCATGAAGGTCACCGGCTTTAGCAGCCAAAGCGTGTTGCCTTGGTAATTGGCTCTGGCAACCCAGCCATGGAAATTTTTGTCGGGCAAGAGAGGCGCTTTAAGAAGTGCTGCCAATTGGTCTATCCACCAAAAACCAGCGTTGTGGCGGGTGTGCTCGTATTCCGTGCCAGGGTTACCTAGGCCAACAAACAATTTAATCATGTGCCGATTATCTTGCTTGCGAATGGCTGGCACAAAAAAGCCCGCTTGAAGCGGGCTTTAGAAAAGGCAGGCGCGAAGAATTACTTCTTACCCTTGCCTTTGGCAGGCGCGGCAGCCGCAGGTGCGACTTCTGGCGCGACTTCTTCAACAACGGTGACCACGCTGACCACCACAGGGTTGTTTTTGCCGTGAACCACAGCTTTGACGCCCTTGGGCAAGCTGATGTCGTTGACATGCAAAGAGGTGCCTTTTTTCAATTCGCTCAAGTCCACCGCAATGAACTCGGGCAAATCAGCTGGCAAGCAGGTGATTTCCAGCTCGTTGATGACGGGGTTGACCAAACAAGCATCGGTTTTGACAGCGGGAGAGTTTTCTTGGCCGCTGAAGTGCATAGGCACTTTCATGTGCAACAC
>JABMMR010000267.1 GCA_013205525.1 Burkholderiales bacterium
CTACCAAGCCCAAGAACTATTGGGCAAAGATGCTTGGCGAAGCCATGTAGCGCAGGCTTTGTTGACAGCGCAAGCCAACAAACACATGAAAGGCTCACGTGCCGATTACTTTGCCAACTGGGTTAGCGCGCTGCAAGCTTGGGCTGAAAAAGACCGCCCTATTCCTGTGAAAACTTTAGAACGTTTTGGTTTGGCGCAATTGCAAAACAAAGGCTGGCCGCAGGCGCAAGACCACCCGGTGTTTGCCCACATCGATGCACTGCTGTCACTGCATAAAGACAAGCCGGCCTTTAAAGACCATCTAGCAGCCCATGCCGCGGTGCAGCTGAGGCTGGCCTACCAGCAAGCCAAGTTACAGCAATCGGTGTTTGATTTTCAGGACTTGCTGCAGCGGTTGCACATGGCCTTGCACGCCGACCAAGGCGAGATGGCGGCGGCCATTCGGGCTCAGTATCCGGTGGCCATGGTCGATGAATTCCAAGACACCGATCCTTGGCAATACCAAAGCTTGGACCGCATTTACAACACCGATTGTGTGGAGCCGCACAACGCCTGGGTGATGATTGGCGACCCCAAGCAAGCCATTTACAGCTTTCGCGGTGCAGACCTCAGTACCTATTTGCAAGCGCGTGACGCTGCGCTGGTAAACGACCCCAAGGCGGTGCACAGCTTGGACAGCAATTTCCGCTCTGCGCCTAGCTTGGTGCGCGCCCTCAACCATGTGTTTGGTCAAGCCCCCCAAGCCTTTTCCACCGCTCTGGGTCATATCGATTACGTTGCCGTCAAAAGTCGCAGTCAAGCGCAAACCTTAAGCAACGTAGGCGGCGCTTTTGCGCGTGCTTTGAATGTGTTGTACCTGCCGGTGCCGCCCGACAGCGAAAAGGTCTATTGGGCGGCTCCCCCGCATCTGCATCAGATGGCAGAGGGTTTCGCCTCCACCATGGTCAGCTTGCTGGAACAACATAGCGATATTGCGCCAGGCGATATGGCGGTGCTGGTGCGCAGCCACGCCCATGCCAAAACCATGCAAGCGGCCTTGCGCGCGCGCCAGTTGCCCAGTGTGTTTTTGTCAGACAACGCCAATGTCTACCAAAGCGAAGAAGCGCTGGACCTGTGGCGGGTGCTGCGCGCCGTTGCAACGCCCAGACACACCAGCTGGATGCGCAGTGCCTTGGTTTGCCGTTTGTGGGGCTTTTCAAATGCGCAGTTGCCTGGTGTGTTGCAAGACCTTAGCCACGCCGATGTGCTGGCCGAGTCGGGCCAGCGTTGGTTAGCGCAGTGGCAAAAACAAGGCGTGTTGCCCATGCTCTACAGCTGGATGCATGAGCAGCATATTGCGGCGCGCTTGCTGGCCATGCCCGAGGGTGAGCGCCGCTTAACCAATCTGCTGCATTTGGGCGAGTTGCTGCAAGACGCCAGCCAACATTTGCAAGGCCCTGAGGCTTTGCTTGCCTACCTGCAAGACCAGTTGCAGGCCAGCAGCAGCAACCCAGAGACGCAAAAAATGCGTTTGGAAACCGATGCCCAATGCGTGCAAATCATCACTTTTCACAAAAGCAAGGGCTTGGAATACCCCTTGGTTTTCGTGCCGTTTTTGGGCAGTTTTTCGGCTCAAGAAAAAGGCTCGAGCAAGCCCACTGACGACGACGAAGAGGTGCCCGACCTCACCGAGTCCACCATCGACGAAGACATGCGCTTGCTCTACGTGGCCCTCACCCGAGCCAAGCGCGGCTTGTGGCTGGGCCTGGCCCCCACGAAATTTGCGGTCATGGGCAGCAAAGGCAAGGAAGTCAAACTCAGCGCGGTGTCGCGCTTGCTGCAGCGCCAGTCCCGCGACGACTTAGAGGCGCGCTTGCATGCCGCTTGGGGCGCATGTGAAGACATTTCCATCAGCCTTATGCCCGCCCCGCAGCAGACGCCTTACCAAAGCCAAAGCGTTCAAGTGCAGGCGCAAGCCGCGTTAAGCCCCCAGCGTACTGCGCACAAGTTTTGGTGGACCGCGAGTTTCAGCAGCCTCACGCAAGGCTTGGAGTCTGCCGCATTGCAGACAACCCACCCAAGCAACCAACCCAACACCAGCGCCCATGCCGACGCTCTGTCCAGTAACTTGGCTTGGCAAAGCTTTCCCGCAGGTGCGCGCTACGGCACCTTGCTGCATGATTTATTGCAATACCAAGCACAAAACGCTTGGCCACTGATGCAGGCGGGCGCGGCCACATCCGCAGTTCAAGACAAGACCTGGCAAGCGCTGGTGAAACGCAAAACCGATTACTTGCAACTGCCCTTATCCGCCCAAGCCATGTTGCTGCCTTGGTTGGAAAACATTATTTCCACCCCTTTGCCTTTGATGGCCGCTGACACACCCCCTGATCGTTTGGCGGCACCTTTGGAGTTGCAGCATCTCCAGCCCGAACAGATGTGGGCAGAAATGGAGTTCAGCCTGCCCGTGGGTCAACTCAGCAGCATGGAACTCGATGGGCTGATTCAGCGCCATGTCTTGCCAGGCCAGGACAGACCCGCTTTGCAAGCCAAAGTCATGCAGGGCATGCTCACCGGTTTCATGGATTTGGTGCTGCAACACGAGGGTCGTTTTTGGGTGCTGGACTACAAATCCAACTTGCTGGCGGACTACCAAGTACAGCCTTTGAGCGAGGCGGTCTTGGCCAAACGCTATGAAGTTCAGTATGTGCTGTACACCTTGGCCTTGCACCGTTTGCTTCAATCTCGGCTGCCCGATTACAACTATGAACAACACATGGGCGGTGCCATTTACCTGTTTTTACGCGGCATCGATTCGCCCCAAGCCGGCGTTCATGCGCTGCGCCCCGCGTGGGCCTTGATCGATCAGCTCGACAGCCTTTTTGCCAAGACTGCGCCATGAAACTCTCTGAACTGCTGCAAACCGGCTGGCGTGACACCACGCTCACACCGCTGGGCGATTTGGACATCGCCTTGGTCCATATGCTCCAGCAGTTGCAACCCAGCAGCGATGCTCGCCACCTGTGGCTGGCCGCCTTGGCCAGCCACCAATGGGGGCGCGGCCACGCCTGCCTCGATCTGCAGGCATGGCCAGACTCAGCTGCACAGTTGCTGGGCTGGAGCGCGACCGCGCTGGCGGCCTTGCCGTCAGATCTAGCCTCAGGTTTACCCGACATGCCTTGGACCACAGGCGAGGCCTCACCCTTGGTGGTCGATGGCCTGCGCCTGTATTTGCGCCGCGCTTGGCAAGCCGAACAAAGCATACGCAGCCATCTGGTGGCCATGCAACAAAGCCGGGTGCCGCCGCCCGATTTAGCGCAACAACTCACCCTGTTATTTGGCGACGACCCCAACGACCGGCAGCGCCTTGCCAGCGCACACGCCGCGCAAAATGCGCTCACCCTGATCACCGGCGGGCCAGGAACAGGCAAAACCACCACGGTGGTGAAACTCTTGCGCATCTTGCAAGCGGGCAGCGCCGCGCCGTTGCGCACCCTGCTGGCCGCACCCACGGGGAAGGCTGCTGCGCGCTTGATGCAAGCCATGACCCAAGCACGCGCCAGCCTCAGCCCGCAAGAGGCGGCTTGTTTGCCCACCAGCGCGCAGACCCTGCACAAGTTGCTGTACGCACCCCACGGCGCGCAGCCTCATCTGGAGGCCGACGTCATCGTGGTGGATGAAGCCTCCATGATCGATTTAGAGCTCATGGCGCGACTGCTCAAAGCCGTGCCAGCGCAGTCGCGTTTGGTGCTCTTGGGTGACAAGGATCAACTCGCCTCGGTCCAAGCCGGCGCGGTCATGGCCCAGCTGTGCCAAGCCCCTTGGCTACAAAAACACATCATGGGTCTGACACACAGCCACCGCTTTGACCCCGACCAAGGCATAGGCGCTTGGGCGCGCAGCTGCAACGCGGGAGACAGCGCAGGCTTGCAGCAGTTGTGGCAAGCAGCGCCAACGGGTTGCTGGTCAGGCACATCCTCGGTCAGCCAATTGAGCAGCCCCCAAAGCGCGGTGCCCGACCTGCTGCCATCGGTGGCTCTGGGCTTTGCCGATTGGTTGCATCTGCTCGCGCCGCACCAACAAGGCTTGGCCTGTAACGATGCCCAAGCCTTGGCCTTGCTGCAAAGCTTTGGCCGCGTGGGCGTTTTGTGCGCCTTGCGTGAAGGGCCTTGGGGCGTCAATCATTTCAATTTGCAACTGCAACAAGCCATGGGCTTTGCCCATACCGAGTGGTTCATCGGACGCCCCGTCATGGCCAGGCGTAACGACTATGCACTGGGCTTGATGAACGGCGATTTAGGCCTGTGCTTGCCCACCTCGGTCGAGGGCGAGTTGCGCCTGCGGGTGGCGTTTACCGATGGCCAAGGAGGGGTGCGCTGGTTGCTGCCCTCTCGCCTTGAAGCCATTGACACGGTGTTTGCCATGACGGTGCACCAATCGCAAGGCTCTGAATTCGAGCAAGTGCTGCTGGTCTTGACCGACGTGGCCACGCCCGTGCTGACCCGTGAATTGATCTACACCGGCATGACCCGTGCGCGTGAAAAATTATGTGTTTGGGCACCCACACCCAGCTTGCTGATGCAAGCCATCACGGCCACCGTGGTGCGCAGCGGGGGCTTGGCCTAGACCCGCTTGTTTATATGAAGCGATACCCAATTGAGAAAACATCTCATTGACTATATATGCCACTAAGTGGCACAATACGCCATGAGGCGCGTTTTTAAGACTCGATACTTCGCTCGCTGGATGCGCAAAACTGAACTCAGCGATGAAGCGCTCTGCTCTGCGGTTGTCGAAATGGCACAGGGGTTAATCGACGCAGACCTTGGCGGTGGTGTGGTTAAAAAACGCGTTGGAGTTTCTGGCCGTGGCAAAAGGGGTGGAGCCCGAACATTGGTCGCAACCAACAAGGGCAACCGCTGGTTTTTTGTCTACGGCTTTGAAAAAAATGACCGTGCCAACATCGCAGACGATGAACTTGAAGCGTTGAAAGAATTGGCTGAGCAACTTTTAGCCAGAACGGGAAAACAGTTGGCTCAGGCCTTGAATGATGGAACCTTAAGTGAGATATGCCATGACCACTAAATCTAAGGCCAAGAGCCAAATTTTTGAAGCAGTCCACGAAACTGTCAGCGATCTTCATCGCCTTGGCTTCATTGATAAACGCAAGATGCGAAAATTTGATGTGCTGTGCTTGGACCCCATACCTGCTTACGACAGCGAAAAAATTCGCGCTCTGAGGGATCATCTTCAGTTGAGCCAAGCTGTTTTGGCTTCAGTGTTGAACACCAGTATTTCAACTGTTCGAAAATGGGAGATTGGCGACAAGCATCCAAGCGGTCCCTCATTGAAGTTGCTGAACCTTCTTGACCGCAAAGGCTTGGAAGCGATTATTTGATTGAAATACCCATAGGATGTGCTATGCGCTGTAGAAAATGGATGCTTTTGCTGTGGTTGGCAAGCCTGCCCTGGCTGGCCTTGGCCGACTGGGAAGCGGTGGATGACAACTTCCTCGCGGTGGTCTACATTGACCCAGACAAAATACGCGCCAGCAGCGTGTTTCCCCAAGCTTGGCACCTTATAGATTTGCGCCAACGCGCCAAAACAGGGGCCATGTCGCGTTTGGCCTTGATGGAGTACGACTGCCAAGGCAAACGCCGGCGCACCTTGGCGTTTGCCTCCAAAGCTGAACCCATGGGCGAAGGCAAGACCTTGTTCACCAGTGCGGTGGCCACACCTTGGAAAGCCGTGGCAGCCGAAACGGTAGAACACAAAGTCTTGCTTATGCTGTGCGGGCAAAACTCAGGCAAACCTTGATCTCTCACAGGAATTCTTTATGCAAGTCACCCAACACACAAGCGATTTTTCCACCGCGCCCCAACTGATGCCGGAGCATATGTCGGCTATCGCCGCCCACGGCTTTCGCAGCATCATCAACAACCGCCCCGACATGGAAGGTGGCCCCGATCAACCCACCTCCGGCCAAATGCAAGCTGCCGCCCTTGCCGCGGGCTTAAGCTACCACTACCTGCCCGTCATCAGCGGCAGCATCACCCCCGAGCAAGTGGTGCAAATGGCCGAGTTGGTTCAAACTGCGCCCAGCCCCGTGCTGGCTTTTTGCCGCAGCGGCGCGCGCTCCACCCAGTTGTGGATGATGGGTGCCTCCCACGACTGATGCTTTTGCCATGGGATTGCGCCTACAAATCAACCTCATCATGGGCGTGTTACTGGCCACATTTGCCTCATTGTTGATTTATTTGCAACTCGACAACACCCGCCAAAGCGTGCGCGAAGAAATGCAAGGTGCCAGCATGGTTGCCAGCCAATTGCTGTCGCGCTTGCAGCTCAATTCCCGCAACAGTTCGCTGGCCGACATGGCGCAATTTTTGGCCACCGTCGGTCGGGTGCGTGCCAATGAGATTGAGTTGCGCAATGAGTTCGATACAGTGGTCTACCATTCGCCCCCGCCGGTCTACAAAGCCGGTCGCGATGCGCCCGATTGGTACTCGCGCATCGTCTCCCCCCGAATAAGCATTTCCGAAATTCCTGTCGCCCAAGGCCGGTTGCTGCTACGAACCGACCCCTCGCGCGCAGTTCTGGATGGCTGGGACGATTTCAAACCCATGCTGTTGACGGTACTGGGCGGTTTTATCCTAGGCATTGCATTGGTGTATGTGCTGGTAGGTCGCGCTATGCAGCCTTTGCAACAAGTGGTGCAAGGCCTGCAAGCCATGGAGAGCGGCAGTTACGACACACGGCTGGCCGCGATGAAAGGCAAGGAAGCGCGGGTCATGGGCGAAGCCTTTAACGCCATGGCGCAGTCGGTGCAAGAAGGCATTGCCGCGCAAGCCCAAGCGCGTGAAGCCAACTTGGCATTGGTGCAAAACCGCGAACTCACCCAAGTGATTCAAAGCCGCATTGAAGAGGTGCGCGGCCAAATCGCCCGCGAATTGCATGACGAACTTGGCCAACAAGTCACTGCCATCAAAAGTCTGGGCCAAGCCATGGTGCACCGCGCCAAAGGGGTGGATGCACACACCGAAAACGCCGCGCGCATGGTGATTGAAAGTGCCGATGCGATATACGAAGAGGTGCATCAACTGGTCAGCAAGTTGCGCCCGCTGGCGCTGGACCGTTTTGGTTTGCAAGACGCTTTGCAAGATTTGGTCGAAGACGCCCGCAGCCGACACGCCGAGCTGCGCATACAGCTGCAACTGCCGCAAGACTTGGAGAACCTCGAGCCAAGTCTGGCCACCGCCACCTACCGCATCGTGCAAGAGTCTTTGAACAACGCTTTGCGCCATGCCCAAGCCAGCAACATTCGCATACAGCTGTTCAAGCAGGACCAAGCTCTGCATATTGAGATCAGCGACGACGGCAAAGGGGCCGCCCCCGATTGGGCAGATTCGGGGCAATTTGGCGTCATAGGCATGCGTGAGCGAGCCCATGGTTTGGGTGGCTCTTTCAGTTTTTCCTGCTCAGAACCCTCAGGCGTCAGGGTCTTGGCGGTGCTGCCATTGAGCCACAATTGAGCGCATGGCTAAATTAACAATCCTTTTGGTGGACGATCATGCGGTGGTTCGCGGCGGCTTCAAAGTGCTGCTGCAAACTTGGGACGATGTCGAGGTGGTGGCCCAAGCCAGCAGTGGCGAGGAAGCTTTGCCGCTTTACACCGAGCACCGCCCCGACGTGGTGGTGATGGACATCGCCATGGC
>JABMMR010000268.1 GCA_013205525.1 Burkholderiales bacterium
AGTCCCAGCACCACCAAGGCGAGCATCATCATGGTGGCAAACACCGGATTGCGAAGACTGACCTGTGTGAACCACATGGCTTAGGGCTTAGCCGGTGAGGGGGTAACGGGGGCGCTGCTTGGCGTGTGAACAGCCAAACCTTCGCGCAACGCACCTGCCGTGCTGCGCAAAATCAGGCTCTGGGCAGGCAAGCCACTGACCTCGACCCAAGCGGTGGTGTCGGTTTGTCCGGGCAACATGCCACGCAAACCGGTTTTTACCCGGTGGTGAACCACCTTGTTGTTTTCAATGACCTGCACATAAGGCTCGGGCTTGTCGGTACGAACAGCGTCAAGGGGAATGGCCACGGCTGTATGTAGACCCAAAGCCAGTTGGCCTTGACCATACAGACCTTGTCGCAAACCGCCAACGCTGTCTAAGCGCAAATACACCAACACGCTGCGGCTGCCCGCTTGCACATTCGGGTTGATGCGTTGCACCTTGGCGCTGACAGCTTGGGCACGGCCTTCGATTTGCAGCATGGCTTGCTGGCCTATGCGCACATCGATGGAGTCTGCAGGACTGAGTGTGGCCTCAAGTTCCAAACTGTTGATGTCGACCAATTCGAGCAAGCGTCCATCCACGGCGACACGCTCGCCAGGCTGGGCCAAACGGGCTGAGACCTGACCTGAGATGGGCGAGGTGAGTACCGCGTCATCAAGCACTTTGCGGGAAACATCAGCCCCAGCGAGTGCGGCCTTGTAAGTGGCTTCTGCGCCGGCCAAGCTGGAGAGGGATGTTTCCAGCGCGGTGACAGAGATAAAGCCTTTGTCCACCAATGATTTGTTGTTGTCGTATTGGCGCTTGGCGATATCGACTTGGGCTTTGGCCGCCTCGGCCTGCTGCTCGGCTTGGCGCAGTCTGCGCTGGTATTCGCTGGGGTCTATGCGCGCGACCACTTGGCCGGCTTTGACGCTGTCACCTTCGCGCAGTTTCAGCTCGGTGATTTCGCCGGCGACGCGCGACTTGATGAGCACGGTGTTGACCGCTTTGAGAGTACCAGAGACAGGCAGGTTTTGAAGCAAACGCTGCTCGACTGCGAGCAAGGTGGCGCTGGCAGGAATTTCAAAGACGGCAGGGGCAACAGGTATTACGACCGTTGGGGTTGCAGGCGGTGCGACAGCACGCATATACCAAGCGGCGCCGCCCAGCATGGCCGCAGACAGCAAAATAACGCCACCCCAGCCTTTGATTTTGAAATTCATCTGTGCCTGCTCCGAAAAAAATAAAGCTGCCGGCCTAACGCCGGCGCCAAGCTTGCACCATGAGGTCAACATGGTTTCGCAAAAAAGTTTCTGGGTTGAGTGTGTTGTGTGAGGCGTTGCAAGCCAAGGCATGCTTCCACATGGTCACATACACAATTGCACTGACTAAACTGTGCACCGCTAGTACGGTATTGAAAACCACAAACTCACCGCGATCAATACCGCGTTGCAAGATGCGCTGGAACAGAATGTGTCCTGGGCGTATGACTTCTTGGTCATAAAACTGCACCACCTCGGGGAAATTGTTGGCCTCGCTCATCACCAACTTGGTGATGCCACTGGCATCGGTTGAGCCAATTCGCTGCCACCACGACAGCATGGCGTACTCCAGCATATCGGGGCTTGTGCCTTGAAATTCTTCAAACTCTTGGTTCCAAGCGGGGAAATGGTCGGCCAAATTGGCGCGTATTACCGCTTTGAACAAATCTTCTTTGCTGGAAAAATAAAGAAACAAGGTTCCCTTGGATACGCCAGCGCTGGCAGCAACATCTTCCACTTTGGTGGCAGAAAAGCCTTTGCTCACAAACAGACCGAGCGCCGCATCGAGCAGCTCGCCGGGGCGCGCCTCTTTGCGGCGCTCGCGCTTGTGCGCGCTGGATGTTTCTGTGAGAAAAGGGGAGGGATGCATATTAATGACTGACTGGTTAGTAATGTAACCTACCCAGCCATTCACGTAAAACAATTCTGGTTTTTTCTAAGCCGCCCCCTGAGGGTAAAAAATCGGTGTCCCAGCGAAGTGGCGGTTGAATATAGCCCATGGGGGCAGGCAGCACCTGAAATCCAGCGGCCTCAAATTGCATTAAGCTGCGTTGCATATGCCAGTCGTGGGTGACCAAGGCAATGCGGGTGATGCCTTGGGCGGACAAAAGCGCGTAAGAGCGAAGTGCGTTTTCCCGTGTGTCGCGGGACTCACCATCGCTTAGGTAAAAAGTCATGCCAAAGTCGCGTTTCAATGCAAAAGCCGCCACTTGCGCCTCGGTTTGGGTCTGCGCTGAGGACGCACCCCAGCCCTTGCCGCCGCTGTAGACCAAGGGCAAATCTTTAAGCGTCTTCAAATACCTGCCGTAGAGCAATCTTTGATAGGCAAGTGCAGCCAGTATGGGTTGACCATACTCAGGCGCATAAAGTTCTACGCCGCCGCCCAGCACCACAATCGCTTGCGACTTTTGCAAATCAGCAGGGGCAATAGGTGGATAGCTGTTCAGCAGGAGTTGGTTTAAGCCATAGGCGCTGGCCGAACAAGACAGCACCCACAGCAGCAAAGCCCCGCTGAAGATGGCCGCTTGCGCCCAGCGTTTTGAAAATCGCAGCAGCAACAAGCCCGCGAAGATCAGCAACAAGGGGCTGACAGGCGGCAGCATCAGGGCTGACAGCAGTGGTTTGAGGGGACCTATCCAAGAAAACATGCACAAAGGATAACAATATTGCCCCTCTGTCATTGCAGCCCTTGCGGAAACCCTCGCAAAAAATGAAATCAGTGGCTAAGATCTTTCTTATGGCGAATTCAATCATTACCTTGGGCGGCGGCTGTTTCTGGTGCACAGAAGCGGTGTTTGTGCGTGTGCGCGGCATCACGGCCGTGGAGTCGGGCTACAGCAATGGTCTGGGACCCGCTCGCCCAAGCTACGAACAAGTCTGTACTGGGCAGACCGGCTTTAACGAAGTGGTGCGCTTGCAGTACGACGACAGCATCATTGGCTTGCGGGATATTTTGGATATTTTTTTCGAGATTCACGACCCCACCAGCTTGAACCGGCAAGGCAATGATGTGGGCACCCAGTACCGCAGTGGCATGTATGTGTCCAACGACGAAGACCATATGGCGGTCTTGCAGTTCATTTCGGAAGTGACCAGCCTAGGTGAATTCGACAGCCCCATCGTCACCGAAGTCAAGCCGCTAGAGCACTATTGGCCTGCCGAGGACTATCACCAAAATTATTTTCAAAACCACCCACACCAAGGTTATTGCACCTTTGTGGTCGCGCCCAAGGTGAAAAAGCTCCACCAGCATTTTGCGCAGTGGCTTAAAGCTTAAAACCAGTCTAAGGCGCTAAGCGCTTTTTATCCCATTGCCCATCGGCTAAACGGTAGACCAGTCGGTCGTGTAAACGGGCCATGCCGCCTTGCCAAAACTCCCAACGATCGGGCGACAGCCGGTAGCCACCCCAGTGCGGTGGGCGCGGCGGTTGGCCGCCGAACTTGGCCATGTAGGTGGCGGCTTGGGTGACGAGTTGGTTGCGCGAGGCAATGACTTGGCTTTGCGGGCTGGCCCATGCGCCTATGCGCGAGTCTAGGGGGCGGCTGTGAAAATAGGCATCACTTTCTTCAACGCTGACTTTGCTTACCCGACCCTCGATGCGCACCACCCGCTCGAGTTCTACCCAATGAAATTGCAGGGACGCATAAGGGTTGCCAGCCAACTCTTGCCCCTTGCGGCTGTCGTAATTGGTGTACCAAACCACGCCATGTGGGTCATAGCCTTTGATCAGCACCACGCGTGTGCTGGGGCGCATATCGCTGCCCACTGTGGCCAAGGTCATGGCGTTGGGTTCGGGCACCTCGGCTTGAATGGCTTCTTGCAACCATTGCTCAAACTGGCGCATGGGATGGTTTTGCGCGCTGTCTTCCAGCAACTCTGCGCTTTGGTAGCTCTTGCGCATATCGGCCAGCGAAATTTTGGACATAACTCAACACCTGAAAAAACAAGTGACTATCTTATTCCTTGACTGCGCCGGTCATGCCAGAGACGTAATGGTCGACGAAGAACGAGTAGAGCACGGCTACTGGGAAAGAGCCAAGCAAGGCGCCGGCCATGAGCGAGCCCCAGTGGTAGACATCGCCCTCTACCAACTCGGTAATCACGCCCACCGGCACGGTTTTGGTCTCAGAAGAAGAGATGAAAGTCAGGGCGTAAATGAATTCGTTCCAAGACAGGGTGAAGGCAAATATGCCGGCAGAAATCAGCCCGGGCACCGACAACGGCAGAATAATTTTCCACAAAATTTCAAAACGTGTGGCGCCATCCATCAAGGCACATTCTTCCAACTCGAAAGGAATAGAGCGAAAGTAGCCCATCAGCAACCAAGTGCAAAAGGGAATGAGAAAAGTGGGGTAGGTGAGGATCAATGCCCAGCGGGTGTCAAATAAACCCAGCTTGAAAACGATGGTGGCCAAGGGAATAAACAAAATCGAGGGCGGCACCAAATAGGCAAGAAAAATACCCAAACCCACTTGTCGTGAACCCTTGAAGCGCAGTCGCTCGATGGCGTAGGCCGCCAGCACCGCACAAGCCAGCGACACCACGGTAGAGATGACAGAGATAAACACTGTGTTCCACAACCACTCGGGGTAAGCGGTTTTGAACAGCAGTTTATGGAAATGATCCAAAGTAGGTTGTATGACCCAAAACGGGTTACCGTCGCGAGACAGCAGTTCGTTATTGGGTTTGACGGAAGTGATGACCATCCAGTAAAAAGGAAACAGCAGCACAAACACAAAAACACCCAAGGGCGCATACACCGTTACCCAGCGCCGGCGTGCTGTATCCAAATAACCCATGCCTTGGGCGTCGTCGTCCTTGGGATCGCTCATTTGTCACTGCCCCCTTGTTGCCATGCGCGTCGCTGCAAACCGAAGTAACTGAACAAAATGGCCGCCAGTAAAAACGGCACCATGGCGATGGCAATCGCTGCGCCTTCACCTAAAGCGCCGCCAGAGATGGCTCTTTGGAATGACAGGGTGGCCATCAAATGGGTGGCGTTCAGAGGCCCGCCACGGGTGATGACATAAATCAGCTGAAAGTCGGTGAAGGTAAACAACACGGAAAACGTCATCACCACAGCGATCATGGGCGTGAGCAGTGGCAAGGTAATGTGGCGAAAGCGTTGCCAGGCGCTCGCGCCATCGATGGCGGCAGCTTCATACAGAGAGGGCGAAATGGTTTGCAAGCCCGCCAGCAAGGTGATGGCCACAAACGGCACGCCGCGCCACACATTGGCCGCCAATACCGAGAAACGAGCGTTCCAAGGGTCGCCTAAAAAATCGATGTAGTTGTCTATCCAACCCGCTTTAACCAGTAACCAACTGATGATGGAAAACTGCGCGTCGTACAACCACCAAAACGCGATGGCAGACAAGGCCGTGGGGACGATGTAGGGCAGCAAAATGACGGAACGGAAAAAGGTTTTGAAGGGCATGCGCTCGTTGAGCAAAATAGCCAGCCAAAGTCCCAGAAAAAATTTTAATACGCTGGCCACAAAGGTGTAGAACAAGGTGTTGAACAAGGCCAAACGTGTGACCGCGTCTTCCCATAAATATTCGTAGTTCTCTAAGCCGATGAACACGCCTTCGCGCCCCACCTTGGTATCTGTAAAGCCCAGCCAAATGCCCAAGCCCAGAGGATAGGTGAGAAAGACGAGGAGCAGAACGGTAGCGGGCAGCATGAACAGCAGGCCCAGCCCATTGCGGCTGTTTTGTAAGCGGCTGAGCATCAGGTTTTGTAATAGCGTTCAGCGCGTTTTTGGGCGCGCAGGGCTGCCTCAGTGGGGGTTTTGTCCCCAGAGCCGGCTTCGGCCACCATATTGCACACGATGAAGTCGGCCATCGCCCCGGCAGACGCATAGCCCAATCGGCCTGCGTAGCCGGCAGGGCGCATGTTTTTCACAGAGTCACGGTAAGGCGTGTGTTTGGGGTCTACCGACCAAATAGGATTTTTGCCGTAAGCCGCCAAGGGATGCGATACATAGCCACCCGCGCCTTGCAACCAAGCACCGTACTGTTCTTCTTCCATCATGAAGCGTAAAAACTCTTTGGCTGCCTTGGGGTATTTGCTGTACTTGAAAATCATTTGATTGAAAAACAAGTGGTACTCGGTAGACACGCCCACAGGACCTACGGGAAACGGCGCATGTTGAATGTCAGCCGCCAGCGCTTTGACCGTGGGGTTGTCAGAATTTTTGGCCGCGTAGTAGATGGAAATGCCATTGTTCGTGACGCTCAGCTGGCCATCTAAAAATGCTTTGTTGTTGTTGGGGTCTAGCCAAGACAAAGTGCCCGGAATAAAAGTGGCGTAAAGCTCTTTGGCGTACTCAAGGGCTTTGATGGTTTGCGGGCTATTGATTACCACTTTGTTGTTCTTGTCGACGATAGAGCCACCGAAAGCCCAAATCAACCAATGCGTCCAGCCGCTGTCGCCCGTGGCGTTGCCCAGCGCCATGCCCCCAGGCGTGCCTTTGGCTTTGAGCGCTTGGAACATTTTCAAAAAGCCATCAGTGTCTTTGGGAAAGCTGTTAATGCCTGCCGCCTTTAAATGGCTTTGGCGGTAGACCATGATGGCGCCGCTGGCGCCCAGTGGCACGCCTATCCATTTTTTTCCATCGGGCTTGAGATAGGTTTCGCAAGCGGGATACCAGCCGCCGTATTTTTTACCTAAGTAGTCGCACAAGTCGGATACGTCATGCAGTTTGTCGGGGTAGAGGTTGGCGTCGTCATTGGTTGACAAAATGATGTCAGGGCCGGCGCCGGTGTTGGCCGCCACTGCGGCCTTGGGACGCACATCTTCCCAGCCTTCGTTGTCTACCCGCACTTCGATACCGGTTTTTTCGGTGAACTTTTTGACATTAGCTAAATAGGTATCTATATCGCCTTGCACAAAGCGGCTCCAGCGCAAAACACGCAGCTTGGCGTCTTTTTCAGGCTCGTTACTCCATTGCGCCTGCGCCGGTGTGCTTAGCAGCAGGGGCGCGGCAGCCAGCGCTCCAGTGGCGATACCTGTGGTCTGCATGAATTGGCGACGGGTGGACTCGGTCATAAAGCCTCCAGTGGCAAGGGGATGGGGCCGGCAGCGTCAAGCCGTGAGTGCTTGGCCGCTGACGGCGTCAAACAAATGGGCGCGGCTGGCGTCGGGTTGCAAGCGAATGGTGCTGCCTGGCTTGAATGCATGGCGTTCACGAAACACCGAGGTGACTTCAACACCGGCGATTTTGGTGAAGACCTGGGTGTCTGCGCCCGTGGGTTCAACCACCACCACTTCGGTAGCCAAGCCTTCAGTGCCGCTGGCTATGTGCAAGTGCTCGGGGCGGGTGCCGTACACCACTGATTGGCCTTCGCTGGCACGGGCATGGGGGGGCATGGGCAGCAAGCTGCCATCGGACAAAGCCACTTTCGAGCCCCGCACCATGCCAGGCAAAAAATTCATGGAAGGAGAGCCAATGAAACCCGCCACAAACTGGTTGGCCGGATGATCGTAAAGCTGCAAAGGCGTGCCGGTTTGCTCAACTACACCGTCGCGCATAACAACGATTTTGTCGGCCATGGTCATGGCTTCGATTTGGTCGTGGGTGACGTAAATGGAAGTGGTTTTCAAGCGCTGATGCAATTCTTTGATTTCGGTACGCATGGATACGCGCAGTTTGGCGTCAAGGTTGGACAACGGTTCATCGAACAAAAATACCTTCGGGTCACGCACGATGGCGCGCCCCATGGCGACGCGCTGACGCTGTCCGCCAGAGAGTTGGCGCGGGTAGCGGTCTAGCAGCGCATGCAAGCCCAAAATACCCGCGGCCACATCCACCCGCTCGGCAATGACGGACGCCGCTTGTTTGGCCAACAGCAAAGAAAAAGCCATGTTGTCGCGCACCGTCATGTGCGGGTAGAGCGCGTAGTTTTGAAACACCATGGCAATGTCGCGCTCTTTGGGCGGCATGTCATTGACTCGCTTGTCACCAATGTGAATATCACCGCCAGAGATTTCTTCCAGACCCGCAACCATGCGCAAAAGAGTAGATTTACCGCAACCCGAGGGGCCGACAAGCACGCAAAATTCACCATTGGCGATATCAACGCTGACACCTTGGATGATGTGGGTACGGCCAAAGTACTTGTGCACTTGACCGATGGTGACGCTGGCCATGGAAAACTCCGCAAGAGGTGTGCACCGAGTGCAGCATTCCGTCTCAGCTTACCCTTCAAGGGGGGATCGTCCATCAGGGCTAACCCGTTCAAAACCCCTCACAGTGGACGATGCGTGAGGAGTATGCTTGATTACTTCCATTTGATGATCGAGACACACCATGAAGCTGTTGATCACCGGCGGCGCCGGATTTTTAGGGGCCCG
>JABMMR010000269.1 GCA_013205525.1 Burkholderiales bacterium
GTGACGCCAGGCTTGTTCTTGCTCTCGATCTTGGGCGTGTGGCCTTGGGCCAGCATGCGGGCGCGGTAGGTAGCGGCCAGAACCAATTGGAAACGGTTAGGGATTTGTTCGAGACAGTCTTCAACAGTGATGCGTGCCATGGTAGTGCTCCGGTGTTCAGTTGAGTTTCAAAGCTTGGAAGATATCGCTTCTGAGGGTGCGTTGCGACACGTATTTGAGGCGCTGCGCATGAACGATAGCTTTAAGATCGAATAAAGCTTTATCAAAAAGTTGGTTGATTATAACGAAATCAAATTCGTGGGCCTGCGCCATCTCGGTGGCGGCGTTGGCCAAGCGTGTTTCAATCACTTCAGGTGTATCTTCACCGCGGCGATGTAAGCGCGAGCGCAACTCATCCCAACTGGGTGGCAAGATGAAAATCATTACCGCGTTGGCAAACAGGCGTTTGATTTGAATAGCGCCTTGGAAGTCAATCTCCAAGACAACATCCATGCCTTGCGAAATGCGTTCTTGAATGGTGGCGCTGCTGGTGCCGTAGCGGTTGCCATGCACATAGGCCCATTCTAAAAAAGCATTTGTTGCAACCATCTCGTCAAATTGAGCATCATCAATGAAGAAATATTCACGGCCATGAAACTCTTGGCCGCGTGGCGCACGCGTGGTGTGAGAGACCGAGTGCTGCACACCCGCGTCGAGTTCCATCAGGGCTTTGACCAAGCTCGACTTGCCGGCACCACTGGGAGCCGCGACCACAAAAAGGTTTCCTGGGTAAGTCGTCTTCATTCAAGGTTTTGAACTTGTTCGCGCATTTGCTCGATCAGCACCTTCATATCAAGCGAGATACGCGTCATCTCGATAGCGCTGGATTTGGAGCCAAGTGTATTGGCTTCGCGGTGCAGTTCTTGAATCAAAAAGTCCAGTCGCTTGCCCACGCCTTCTTTGTGCAACGATAGTTGTAGCCATCGGGCAATTTCATCTAAATGTGTTTTCAAACGGGTGACTTCTTCGGCTACATCGGCGCGCACCGCAAAACTGGCCGCTTCTGCCAAGGCGCGTTCGTGAACGGATTCAGGGAGTGCTTGGGCATCCACCAGTGCCATCGCTTCGCGCCAACGTTCTAAAAACCGCTGGCGCTGGGTTTCAACGGTCTTGGGCACCAAGGGCAGTGCCAAGTCTGCCAAAACTTGTAATTGCTGGGCACGTTCTAGCAAATCTTGCGCAAGACGCTTTCCTTCACGCTGCCTTGCCTCACACAGTTGCGAGACCACTTGCGTTCCCAAGGCCATGACCGGGCCCGTCCAGTCTTGGCTGGGCATCAAAGGCGCATGGCTGAGCCGAATGACATCAGCCACAGACAGCAGCACTGCATCATGCATGGTGCTGCGAACCAGTTGTTGTATTTCCAACAGGTTATGCAACAGGGCTTTGTCGGGCCTTGCCACGGTGCTGGCTTGAGCGGCTTCTAAGTGGGCACGCAGTTCAACTTTGCCCCGCTTGATGTGCTGGCCAATGAGTTCACGCAAAGCTGGTTCGTGTTGGCGCAATTCATCGGGCAGGCGAAAACTCACATCTAAAAATCGGCTGTTGACCGAGCGAATTTCCAAGCCCAAACGCGCACCTTGAGAGGCGCCCCCAAGTTCCAGCGTGGTTTGGGCACTGGCGTAACCGGTCATGCTTTGCAAGGACATAGGTAGCTTTTCGTTAAAGCGCCATTATCTCTGCCAAGCGCGGTGGGCTTGAAGGACAATAGGCGCCATTCAAACACTAAGGTTTACTTACCCGCTATGAGCTCCATTCCTTCCCGTCTTCTCCGTGCCAACGACGCATTGCGTTCTGTGCGTATCACCCGTCACTACACCATGCATGCCGAAGGCTCAGTTCTGATTGCGTTCGGTAACACCCAAGTGTTGTGCACCGCCTCGGTCGAAGAAAAAGTGCCGCCGCACAAACGCGGGAGTGGGGAAGGCTGGGTGACCGCCGAGTACGGTATGTTGCCGCGCGCCACCCACACCCGAAGCGACAGAGAAGCCGCCAAGGGCAAGCAAAGTGGCCGCACTCAAGAGATTCAACGCCTGATTGGAAGGTCGATGCGGGCGGTTTTTGATTTGAAAAAATTAGGTGAACGCACCATACAACTCGACTGCGATGTGTTGCAAGCCGATGGCGGCACACGCACTGCAGCCATCACCGGCGCATTTGTGGCGGCACAAGATGCGGTCAATGGATTGTTAGCCAAAGGCTTGATCACCGCGTCACCCATCACCCACCATGTGGCGGCTATTTCTGTGGGCTTGCTCCATGGCACTGCCTTGTTGGACTTGGAGTACAGCGAAGACTCGGTGTGCGACACCGACATGAATGTGGTCATGACCAGTGACGGCGGCTTTGTGGAAGTACAGGGCACGGCCGAGGGCGCGGCTTTCACCCGTAGCGAAATGGACAGCTTGCTGACCTTGGCTGACAAGGGCATTGGCGAACTCATTGTTATGCAAAAAGCGGCACTGAACGCATGAGTCTGCCTTCTAAGCGATTGGTCTTGGCATCAAACAACGCAGGAAAATTGGCCGAGTTGCAAGCCTTGTTTGCGCCTTTGGGCATAGCGTTGGTGGCGCAAGCCGCATTGAACATTCCACAAGCTGATGAGCCCTTTCATACGTTTGTAGAAAACGCTTTGGCCAAGGCGCGACATGCCAGCCTGCACAGCGGCTTGCCAGCCATGGCCGACGATGCCGGCTTGTGTGTGGATGCTTTTGGGGGTTTGCCAGGCGTTCAAACGGCTTTTTATTGCACCCAGTTCGGCTACCCCAAAAGCGACGACAACAACCGCAAAGCATTGCTTGAGCAAATGGCGGGTAAGACACAACGGCGTGCGGCTTTGGTCAGCACTTTGGTAGCGGTGCGCAGTGCGCAAGACCCCGAACCTTTGATTGCCAGCGGCCGCGCCGTGGGCGAAATCACCACCGAGCCACTGGGCGACAAAGGTTTTGGTTTCGACCCCGTGATGTGGATTCCCGCTTTGGGCAAAACCTTTGCCCAAATGGCAGACGCAGAAAAAAACGCTTTAAGTCACCGTGGCCAAGCGGCACAGGCGATGTTGGCTTTGATGCGTGAGCGTTGGTTCACATGAACTTAGACCTTCAGCATTTGATGCGAGCAGGCACCTTGTCATTGCCCAGCTTGCCACCCTTGTCTGTGTATGCGCACCTGCCTTGGTGTTTGAAGAAATGCCCTTATTGCGATTTCAATTCGCATGAAATGCCTTCAACCGAATTGCCCGAATCTGCTTACCTCGATGCTGTGTGCGCCGATGTAGAAGCCAGTTTGCCCTTGGTGTGGGGCAGGCAAGTGCACAGCGTGTTCATTGGTGGGGGGACGCCCAGCTTGTTTTCAAGCCAAGGCATTGCGCGTTTGATCAGCGATTTGCGCGCACGACTCAACATGGTTCCCGATTGTGAAATCACGCTGGAAGCCAACCCCGGCACTTTTGAGAAAGACCGTTTTCACGCCTTCAGACAAGCGGGGGTGAACCGTTTGTCTGTGGGGGTGCAAAGTTTTAACGATCAACATTTGCAAGCTTTGGGGCGGGTACATAACGCCGATCAGGCCTTTGCCGCAGTGGAGGAAGCCGCCAAGGCCTTCGATACATTCAATATCGATTTGATGTACGCCTTGCCCGGCCAAAGCATGGCGCAACTTGATGCAGATGTGGGCCGCGCCTTGTCGCTCAAGCCCCCGCATTTGTCGATTTACCACTTGACCATAGAACCCAATACCTTCTTTGCCAAGCATCCGCCTGCAGATTTGCCCATTGAAGACACGGCTTACGACATGCTCGACCACATCAGCGATAAAACACAAGCCCAAGGCTTGCAGCGCTACGAGGTGTCTGCTTATGCGCAGGCAGGACATCGCTGTTGGCACAACACCAACTACTGGCAATTTGGCGACTACTTGGGGGTGGGCGCAGGTGCGCACAGCAAGATCAGCTTTGCCCACAGAGTCATGCGCATGGTCAGGTACCGCGACCCCAAGCTGTATATGCAAAAAGCCATGGCCGAGGGCGCGGTCACTTCCGTAGAAGAAATTTCGCGTGCGCAACTGCCCTTCGAGTTCATGCTGAACACTTTGCGTCTTAAAGATGGGTTTGATCTGCAAAGCTTTCTCGACAGAACCGGCTTGCCCTTAAGTTCCATCGATGCCGCATTGGACAAGGCTGTTGCCTTGGGCTTGCTTGAGCGCGATATGCGCCAAGTGCGGCCCACCGAGCGCGGCTTTGATATGTTGAATGATTTGCAGGCTTTGTTTTTAGCCACCTGATAGAATTATTTAGCTAAGACCGCACGAACAGGAAGCGTGGCAGAGTGGTCGATTGCACCGGTCTTGAAAACCGGCAACGGGCAACCGTTCGTGAGTTCGAATCTCACCGCTTCCGCCAGACCATCAGTGAATACGCCTCTTTCGAGGCTTTTTTGTTTTTAGCCCATACTTTAGCCCACATGGCTGTCGTTAGCCTTATAAATCAGATCAATGGTTTTCTAACCTAGCTTTGGATGGGGGGGGAGGGTCAGACCGTCTCGAAGGAATGTTGTGGGGGGCGCATTGACACTTAAAAAACAAATTCGCTACTGTTGCGAAGAAGGTTCGAGAAGCCTTGAAAGAGAAGTGTCTAAGTGGTTGGCTAGTCTCAAAAGGATTTCAAGACTTGGATTAGTTATAGCCCGCTCTATTTTGCTAACAACCGTTCTATCTACACCCGCATCTAATGCTAGTCGCTCTTGTGCTAATCCTTTAGCAAGCCTAAGTGATCTTAGGTTAAGTGCTAGGTCTTGTTTGATCTCTTCCAGCGTTTTATTTTGCATTGACTGCTTATAAAAGCGCATAGTCTTATAAAAATTGGCGCTCTAAGCCACGGCTTGACAGGCCACGGTTCAAAAGCGACAATAAAATTTTAAAGTTTAAGAATATGCAAAGATATCTTTCTCAAATCACTACTTTTATCCTTGTTTTATTCTTGCTTGGTTGTTCACCTACTATGTGGAGACATCCGACCTTAAGTGAAAGTGACTTTTATAAAGATAGAGCGTTGTGTGAACAATATGCTGAAGTTTCAAATCCAAATAGGACTCAACCTTACAACCCCAATTTAGACGGAATACAACAAGCAAATCAGTCTGCCTACGATGCTGGTGCTAACCTTGGAAGAGCATTTGGAAAGAAAGCAGATTTTGACAGTTGTATGTCTGCAAAAGGATATCTAAAGTAATAAATATATGAAAAAAATATCACTCTTATTGTTAATTTTTTTCGTTGGAAAAGCATTTGCTGACTGCGGTGTTCCTGGCTGGCCAGGATGTAGTGACCGAGACTTTCAAAATGCTATGGAGCTTCGTAATCAACGAAATAAACTTGAATATCAAAATAGTTTACAAGAGCAACAATTGCGAGAACTACAACGAGCTAATCAACTAACACAACAACTGATTAATCAACAAAGACAACAGAATTTGGATAATTCAATTTATCAAGATAGGATTCCTTCTAATTTGTATCAACAACTTCATAACCAAAGATGTTTGACCATGCCTTTGGGTACAAGAGGTTGCTAATCACTAAACCTTTTTGGATTGACAGTGGATTTATATATGGGCTAGGTTCATTCAATGGGGTTCACCATGAAA
>JABMMR010000270.1 GCA_013205525.1 Burkholderiales bacterium
ATGCATCTCCATGCCCTTGGATGTCTCGCACAAAGAAGGCATACAAGAACTGGTCAAGCGTTTGAGCGAAAAAGAAAAACACTTGGATATTTTGGTCAACAACGCTGGTGCTGCTTGGGCAGCACCCTTCGATGAATTTCCAGAAAACGGCTGGGACAAAGTGGTGGACCTGAACATGAAAACCCCGTTCTTCCTCACCCAAGCTTTGGCGCCCATGCTGCGCCAAGCCGCCAAGAAGCACATGGCCAAGGTCATCAACATCGCCTCTATCGATGGCATCTCGGTCAATCCTTGGGAAACTTATTCTTACGCTGCCAGCAAAGCAGGTGTTATCCATCTGACCAAACGCATGTCTTTAGAGATGATCAAAGACGGTATTTGCGTCAACGCCATCGCACCTGGCGCATTTGTGTCGGACATGAACCGCGACGCCCGCGACAACGGCGAGGCGGTGGCCCAGCGCATACCCGCACAGCGCATTGGTCGCGAAGAAGACATGGCCGCTGCTGCCATCTATTTGTCCAGCAACGCCAGCGACTATGTGGTGGGCCATACCTTGGTGGTGGACGGTGGGGTCACCTTGTCCCGAGGCTGAAGCGATAATATGGATGCAGGCAAAGTTGTGTCACAGGAAAAAGTTGACCGCATTGTTCAAGTCGCAGCCAACAACCAAGGCTTAGGCCTTAGCATCTTCAAAACAGCCACTACACAAAGGGGTAAATCATGGCCAAAGGCGATCAAAAGAGTAACAAGATGTCTAAAAAACCCAAAAAGGACACCTCTCCCGCAAAACCCATTGTTCCTGGTGACCGCCCCACACCGCCGGTTACTTTTGTGGCGCCACGTGGCAAGTTGAAAAATAAATAAGCCTGAATAAAGGCTTATTGAACAGGGCCTTTGATGGCGGCGGGCATGGGCAAGGGCATGACTTGTATGCCCTCCTCTAACAAGGCGCTGGTTTCTTCTCTTGAAACTTGCCCTCGTATCGCCCGCTCGGGGGTTTCCCCGTAATGCATTTTGCGCGCTTCTTCTGCGAACTGCCCGCCAACATCTTCGGTATGGCTAAGCACATGTTGGACCATTTTCAGCCAAGCTTGTTGGTGAACCTCAGTAGGCACGACCGCCGCAGACTGCGCAGAAGTTGTTGCCATCTCCGCCGACTCAGAAACCTCATTAGAAGCAAGGTGCTGATCTTGCGAAGATGCACCCGATAAATTCAAGCGCGGCGCACTCAACATTTTGGTTATTTGATGGTCACCGCAAAAGGGGCACTCTACCAAGGAGCGGTTATTTTGGGACTGGAAATCGTCCTCAGACGCAAACCATCCTTCAAAGCTGTGCTGCTGCTGGCAGTGGAGATCAAGAACTTTCATGACAATATTATGTCAAAGACTTAACTGCCCAGCGCTTGTACCACCGCGTTGGCACACAAAGTCATCAGCCCACCAGGCAAGAGGCCGAGCAACAGCACCAAGCCACCGTTGAGGGCCAGCACAAAACGCACATCTGCACCTGCAGATACCGTGGCCGCGGTCAAAGGCGGATCAAAATACATCACCTTAATGACCCTGAGGTAATAAAAAGCGCCCACCAATGACATAGCCACTGCAAAAATAGCCAGGCCCACAGCAGCTGGCTGGCCAGTGGCCACCAAGGCCTGAAGCACTGACAGTTTGGCAAAGAACCCCACCAATGGCGGCACACCTGCCAAGGAGAACAAACAAACCGCCATCACGCCTGCAAACAAGGGGCTACGGCTGTTCAAGCCGGCCAAGTCGGCGATTTCTTCGCTCTCGAAACCTTCTCTGGCAAGCAACAAAATCACACCAAAAACACCCAGCGTTGTCAGCACATAGCTGATCATGTAGAACATGGCCGAACTGTAAGCATTGGCCGCTGACAAGGTATTGCCATTGACCACGCCTGACAACATGCCAATCAACACAAAACCCATTTGGGCGATAGTGGAAAATGCCAACATGCGCTTGAGGTTGGTCTGTGCAATGGCTGAGAGGTTGCCAATAAGTAAGGTCACCACAGCCAAGACCATTAACATTTGTTGCCAGTCGATGGCCAAGGGCAACAAACCGTCTACCAGCAAGCGCATCATCATGGCAAAAGCAGCCAATTTAGGCGCACCACCAATCAACAAAGTGATAGCCGTAGGCGCCCCTTGGTAGACATCCGGCACCCACATATGAAAAGGGGCGGCACCCAGCTTGAAAGCAATACCGCACACCACAAAGACCACGCCCAAGACCAGCACCTGATGCTTGACATGCCCTGTGGCAACCGCCATGAACACCGTGCTTAAATCGAGACTGCCCGTGGCGCCATAGAGCATGGACAATCCATAGAGCAAGAAGCCACTGGCCAAAGCACCTAGTACAAAATATTTCATGGCAGCTTCTGTGGCGTTGCCGTTGTCTCGACGCAAAGCTACCAATGCATAACTTGAGAGCGTCAACAATTCCAGCCCTAAATAAATGACTAAAAAGTTGTTGCCCGAGATCATGACAAACATGCCCAGTAAAGCAAACAAGGTAAGCGTAAACCACTCACCGCCTTTGAGCATCTGCCTGTCAGCCACATAGGGTCTGCCGTACACAAAAGTCACCATCACGGCCAAGGTTGCAAAACATTTGAGCCAATTACCCATGGCGTCTGACACCACCATATTGCCAAAACTGTAAAGCGTCGTGCCACTGCTGGCATACAAGGCTTGGATGATGGCCACACTGGCCAAGGTAAGCATCGACAAACCATAGGTCAAATTACGCCGGGGCGTGGTCACCCACAAGTCCACCATGGCAATGACGCAAGCCATGATGAGCAAAACGATTTCAGGGTAAACGGCAACCCAACTGAAGTTGTCAATCATGTTTTCATCCCGTGGTGTGCAGCTTGGGGGTTCATAGAGGCAACTTGCTGACAGAGGCTTGTTGAATCAATTGATCAACCGAGGTATTCATCACATCGGTGAAAGGCTTGGGGTAAAGGCCCATGACCATCACCGCCACAGCCAATAGACTCAACATGAAAAATTCTCTGGCGTTGATATCCGTCAAGTGCTTAACCTCGTCGTTGACAACAGGCCCAAAATAAACCCGCTTGACCATCCACAAGGTGTAGGCCGCGCCAAAAATAAGCGCGGAGGCTGCAACCAATCCAACCCAGAAATTGAATTTCACGGCAGCCAAAATCACCATCCACTCACCCACAAAACCTGCCGTGCCTGGCAAGCCGCAATTGGCCATGGCAAACAACAAAGCAAATGCTGTGAATTTGGGCATGGTGTTGACTACGCCGCCATAGCTGGCGATTTCACGGGAATGAACGCGGTCGTATAAAACGCCAATGCATAAAAACATGGCGGCAGAAACAAATCCGTGGGCAATCATTTGCACGATACCGCCACTGATACCCAAAGGGCTGAACATAAAAAATCCCATGGTGACAAATCCCATATGCGCCACAGACGAATAGGCCACCAGCTTTTTCATGTCTTGCTGAACAACCGCAACCAGTCCCACGTAGACCACGGCAACCACCGATAAAGCGATCAACAGCCATGCCCACTGCTGGGAAGCATCGGGCGTGATGGGCAGAGAAAACCGCAGAAAACCGTAAGCGCCCAATTTCAGCATGATGGCTGCCAGCACAGCCGAGCCCCCTGTAGGCGCTTCAACGTGCACATCAGGCAACCACGTGTGCACGGGCCACATCGGCACCTTGACAGCAAAGGCCGCAAAAAAAGCAAAAAATAACAAGGTCTGGGCACGCGCAGACAAAGGTAATGCTTGCCAAACAACCAAATCAAAACTTCCACCCGATTGAATGTAGAGATAAATCAACGCCACCAGCATCAGCAGCGAACCCATCAAGGTGTAGAGAAAAAACTTGAAAGCCGCATAAATTTTGTTTGGCCCACCCCATATGCCAATGATGAGGTACATGGGGATAAGCGTTGCTTCAAAAAACACATAAAACAACATGCCGTCCAAAGCGCAAAATACGCCAATCATCACGCCGCTCAGTATGAGGAATGCGCCCATGTATTGATTGACGCGTTCAGTGATGACTTCCCACGCAGAAATAATCACCACCACGGTGATGAACGAGGTAAGTAGCACCAACCACAAAGAAATGCCGTCAACACCTAAGTGATACGCCATATTAAAGCGCAGTACCCATGGCATGTTTTCTACAAATTGCATGGAGGCGCTGCTGTTGTCAAACTGGGTGTACAAAGGCAAACACACCAAGAAACTCAACACCGCTGAAAACAAAGCGGCCCAGCGAACCAAGCTGGCTTTGTCGTCTCGCCCCAAGGCCAAAATCAGAACACCCAAAACGATAGGTGTCCAAATGGCCAGACTCAACATCCCCATGGCGTGTCTCTTTTCAAAAGATAGATTTGCATATCAGTCGCTCAGGGGGTAAGCCAAACAAACCAAGTGATGAGGCCGAACATGCCCAAAATCATCACCAAGGCATAGTGGTACAAAAAGCCTGTTTGCAGTTGTTTGCTCAAGCGAGAAACCACCCCCACTAATTTCCATGACCCATTCACAACCAAGCCATCGATCAAGCCTTGGTCCCCGCCCCTCCACAATACAGTGGCCAATGCACGAGAGCCCTTGGCCAACACCTTTTCGTTGAAATCATCCAAATAATATTTATTAACCAACAAAGTGTGTATGGGCTTAAAGGTGCGAAGAATGGCTGCAGGTAGGGCCGGCTTGACCATGTACATATAGTAAGAAAGGGTGACGCCACTCCAGGCCAATAGCAAAGGCACGGAAGACAAGGCATGCACAGCCATCGCCAAAGCGCCATGAAACTCTTGCTTGAACTCTTGCATGGCAGGATGGAGATCGGCATTGACATAAATAGCGTCTTTAAGGAAGTCGCCAAACAACATGGGCTCTATGGTGAAGTAGCCAATAAAGACCGAGGGAATAGCCAGCAACACCAAGGGGAGCGTGACCACCCAAGGTGACTCATGCGGCACATGCGGGTGTTCACCATGGTGGTGGTGGGCGTCGGGATTTTGGTCATAGCGCTCTTTGCCGTGAAAGACCAAGAAGTACATTCGGAAAGAATAAAAAGCCGTGATAAAAACCCCAGCCAAAACCGCAAAGTAGGCCCAACCAGCCGCAGGCAAGTGGCTGGCAGCCACCACCTCAATGATGCTGTCCTTAGAGTAAAAACCAGAGAAAAGTGGCATACCAATCAGCGCCAAAGATCCCAATAAAGAAGTGATCCATGTGATGGGCATGTATTTGCGCACGCCGCCCATCCAACGAATATCTTGGTTGTGGTGCAGACCCATGATGACAGAGCCCGCACCTAAAAACAGCAAGGCTTTAAAGAAAGCATGCGTCATCAAATGGAACACCGCCACCGAGTAGGCTGAAGCGCCCAGCGCGACAGTCATATAGCCCAGCTGCGACAAGGTGGAATAAGCCACCACCCGCTTGATGTCGTTTTGAACAATGCCCAACAATCCCATGAACAAAGCGGTGATGGAACCCACCACCATGATGAGATTGAGCGCGGTGTCCGACAACTCAAACAAGGGAGACATACGTGCCACCATGAAAATACCTGCAGTCACCATGGTTGCCGCATGAATCAAGGCTGAAATAGGTGTGGGGCCTTCCATGGAATCGGGCAACCACACATGCAGTGGGAACTGAGCAGACTTGCCCATGGCACCGATAAAGAGGCAAATGCAAATGACCGTGACCAGCATCCAAGATGTGCCGGGCAAAGTAGCCGCACTCAGTTGAGTGGCTTGAGCGAAAACCTCGGTGTAATTCAAAGTTCCAGCGAAGGCAGCTATCAGGCCAATGCCCAAAATAAAACCAAAGTCACCTACGCGGTTAACCAAGAAGGCTTTCATATTGGCAAAGATGGCACTGGGTTTGTTAAACCAAAAACCGATGAGCAAGTACGACACCAAGCCCACAGCCTCCCAACCAAAAAACAGTTGAAGTAAGTTGTTGCTCATTACCAGCATCAACATGGCGAACGTAAATAAAGAGATATAGGCGAAAAAGCGGTTGTAGCCCTCGTCTTCTTCCATATAGCCAATGGTGTAGATATGCACCATCAAAGAGACGAAGGTCACCACGCACATCATCATGGCTGTGAGGCCATCAACCAAGAACCCAATCTCCATCTTTAAGCCACCCACCACCATCCATGTGTAAATGGTTTCATTGAACCTTGCACCGTCTTGCACCACCAGCATCAGTGTGTGTGCAGACAAAATGAAGGACAGCAAAACACCGGAAATAGTCAATGCGTGGCTGAGCCTTCGTCCTAGCCATGCGCCGCCCAAAGCTGTACCGAAAATACCCGCAAGCAGGGATCCCAGTAATGGTGCCAAGGCGATCACCAGCAAGTTTGAAGCGTGAAGAGATGCGTTCATCGGTTTTCCATCAACCCTTTAAGGCGTTGAGTTCATCTGCTTGCACAGTGGCGCGATTGCGAAACAACAATACCAAAATAGCCAAGCCTATGGCCGATTCAGCAGCGGCAACGGTGAGTATGAAAAACACAAAAATTTGCCCGTGGATATCGCCCAAGTAGTGCGAAAAGGCGACGAAATTGATATTGACTGCCAGCAGCATCAACTCGATAGCCATTAACAGAACAATTAGGTTTTTACGGTTTAAAAAAATACCAATCACCGACAGAGAAAACAAAATGGCAGCCAAAGTAAGGTAATGACCCAGGGTAACGTTCATGGTGTTTTGCCCTCTTCGGGAGTTGGTGCCATGGGTTGGCGAACCGCATCCATTTTGACCAATCGCATACGGTCGGCTGCCTTTACCCTGACTTGGTCGGAAGGATTTTGTGCCTTGCTGTCCTTGCGTTCACGCAAAGTCAAGGCAATCGCGGCCACGATAGCCACCAGCAAAATCACTGCAGCAATTTCGAGTGGGTATAAATACTCGGTATAAAGAACGATGCCCAGTTCTTTGGTATTGGAGTACTGCACGCCCTCAGGCATGGCAGGCGCAACAGGTGCTTGTGTCAAGCGAAAGCCACCTAAGAGTACAGAGGCCAACTCCAACGCCAACAATGCGCCGATCGACGCCGCCAGTGGAAAGTGGCTCCAAAAACCTTTTCGCATGGCTTCGATATTGATGTCAAGCATCATCACCACAAACAAAAACAAAACCATCACAGCGCCCACATACACCAAGATCAAGGCAATCGCTAAAAACTCGGCTTGCAACAAAATCCAAATAGCTGAGGCTTGGAAAAAACACAAAACCAAGTAAAGCGCAGAATGCACGGGATTGCGCGAGGTGATGACCTTCAGTGCAGCAAACAGCAACACAGCGGCAAAGGTGTAAAAGAAGATCGAGATGATGTCCATAGGGCTTGGATGTCCTGAGATCAGCGGTATTTGGCGTCAGCTGCTTTGCTTGCTGCAATTTGCGGCTCGTATTTGTCACCCACGGCCAGCAACATCTCTTTGGTGAAATACAAATCCCCGCGCTTTTCACCGTGGTACTCTAAAACATGGGTTTCGACAATCGAATCAACGGGGCAACTTTCTTCGCAAAATCCGCAAAAAATACATTTGGTCAAGTCGATGTCGTAACGCGATGTGCGCCGTGAGCCATCCTCACGGACATCCGATTCAATGGTGATGGCCATGGCAGGACACACGGCCTCGCACAACTTACAAGCAATGCAGCGCTCTTCACCATTTTCATATCTGCGCAAGGCATGCAAGCCTCTGAAGCGAGGACTCAGCGGTGTTTTTTCTTCTGGGAATTGAACCGTGATTTTTTTGGAAAACATGTATTTGCCAGTGATGGCCATGCCTTTGAACATCTCCAGCAATAAAAAGCTGGAGAAGAAATCTTTCCATGAAAAAGCTGCACTGTTCATGCTTGCATCAGGCGTTGTCATCAGGGGCTCCGCTTCATGACCAAATATTCCAAGGTGTTTGCATCCAAATACCCACCACAATCAACCAGACCAAGGTCACGGGAATAAAAATTTTCCAACCCAAACGCATGATTTGGTCATAGCGAAAACGCGGGAAAGTTGCCCTCACCCACAAGAACATGGTCACCACCACAAAGGTTTTGATCGCCAACCATATCCATGAAGGTACCCAAGTCAACCATGCGCTGTCAAAAGGTGGCAACCAACCGCCAAGGAACAGAAGCACAGTGATAGTGGACACCAAAATCATATTGGCGTATTCGCCAAGGAAGAACAAGGCAAACGACATACCCGAATACTCAATCATGTGGCCAGCCACAATTTCGGATTCGCCTTCGACCACATCAAAAGGATGGCGATTGGTTTCAGCCAAGCCTGAGATAAAGAAAACCAAAAACACAGGAAACAATGGCAACCAATTCCAGGACAAAAACGTCAATCCCATATCCGCAAACATGCCTTTGGATTGACCCATGACCACATCGGTCAAATTCAAGCTGCCCGAGACCATCAAAACCACCACCAATGAAAAACCCATGGCAATTTCATAGCTGACCATTTGCGCCGATGCTCGCAATGCGCCCAGCAATGCATATTTGGAGTTGGAGGCCCAGCCAGCAATGATGATGCCGTAAACCTCAAGAGAAGTGATCGCCATCAAAAATAACAAGCCCGCATTGATATTGGCTAAGGCCACTTCAGGGCCAAAAGGCACCACCGCCCAAGCAGCCAAGACAGGCATGATGGTCATCACAGGGCCTAAGAAAAACAAACCCTTACTGGCTTGCGTAGGCTGGATGATTTCTTTGGTGAGCACTTTCAGTGCGTCAGCAATGGGTTGCAACAAACCCAAGGGACCCACACGGTTGGGGCCAAATCGAATTTGGGTAAAACCAATCGCTTTACGTTCCCACAGCGTTAAATAAGCCACGCAGAGCAACAGGGGCAATACAACACCCACAATTTTGAGCAAAATCCACAGCACAGGCCAAGCCATGGCAGACCACCAACTGACGTTCAGCATGGTGAGTCCCGTCTGATAGATCCAATCAGACATGCGACTCTTGGTTGGACTGCGCATCCGCAGTCAACTGCAAAGACGGTGCACGCCTGACCAAACCATCGAGATGGTAAATGCCGGCAGTCACAGGCGCAGCCAGTGCAGGAGACAACTGACTGACGGGGGCATGGCAGTCATTGTTCAAGCGAGCAAGCCAATCGGCTGGCAGCGCATCCCCACGAATTTGTTCCACCGAATCGTAGTCAAAACCTGAAACGCCCAACAGATTGGCCAACACACGCATCACCTTCCAGGCGGGACGTGTTTCTTTCAGTGGCCTGACCACGCCATGGAAACTTTGCACTCTTGCTTCGGTATTGATGAAGCTGCCTGCAGTTTCTGTGAACGGCGAAATGGGCAGCAGCACATCGCTGAAGTCCACATTGGTTTTGAAAGGTGAAAGAGTGACAACCATTTCTTTTTCAGCCAGCGAGTTCACCGCAGACGCGCCTTGAGCGCAGTCAAACAAGGGTTCGGTATTGAGCAAAAACATGGCCTTGAGCTTGGGCGAATGCAGCATCGCTTGGGTATGCATGCCGGCTTGCAAAGGCATGGCCGAAGCGACTTGAGCGCCAACCGTGTTCGCAGCCTCGCCTAAAAACCCGACGCTTGCACCGGTTTGTTGGCCCACCCAATTGGCCAAGACCAACAGTGCAGCGCAATGCGCATGATGGGCAACCCCATTACCCAATAACACCGCTTTTCGCTCACCCGATAAAAGTGAAGTAGCTATAGCTTGCGCTACGGTTGATTGTGAGTTTCCTGGCACAGGCGCTGCAACGCCTGAGCGCTCTGCCAGCACAGCCGCCACATCCGCCATGGCTTGCAACCAATCGGTATGCGCCAGCACCTGCACTTGCGCAAGCGGCATGGCCCAATCGGGTGTCGTGTCGCCCAAGGCATGAACTTTCGCCCCTGTTCGAGCAGCTTGTCGTAAACGCAAAGCAAGCAAGGGGTGGTCCTTGCGGATATTGCTGCCAATCACCCAAGCGCTTTGCAAATGAGACAAAGATGCAATGCTGGTACCCAACCAACGAACCATGCCGTCGTGATGAAAATCAGCCGCACGCAAACGCGAATCTATGTTGTCGCTGCCCAATCCACGCATGAACTTGGCTGCCAAAAACAACTCTTCCAGCGTACTGTGCGGACTGGCTAGGCAGCCAATGGCTGAAGCGCCATGCTCGCCCTTGATCGCATTCACACCATTGGCGATGTATTCCAGCGCAACTTGCCAATCGACGGTTTGCCACTGACCACCTTGCTTGATCATGGGCTGGGTTAAGCGATCAGGGCCGTTCAAAGCCTCGTAGCTGAAGCGGTCGCGGTCGGCTATCCAACACTCGTTGACTTCTTCATTTTCATAAGGCACCACACGCAAAACCTGATGGTTTTTAACTTGCACAATCAAATTAGCACCGGTAGAGTCATGCGGGCTGATGGATTTACGTCGCCCCAACTCCCAAGTGCGCGCTTGGTAGCGAAATGGCTTGCTGGTCAGCGCGCCTACGGGACAAATATCGATCATATTGCCAGACAGCTCGGAATCGACAGTTTCACCGACAAAGGTCTCGATCTCTGAGTGCTCGCCACGGTGCGACATACCCAGCTCCATGCTGCCTGCAATTTCTTGACCAAAACGCACACAGCGGGTGCAGTGAATGCAGCGACTCATCTCTTTCATGCTGATGAGCGGGCCCACATCTTTGTGAAAGACAACCCGTTTTTCTTCGTCATAGCGGGAGGCACTGCCGCCATAACCCACGGCCAAGTCTTGCAACTGACACTCGCCGCCCTGGTCACATATAGGGCAATCAAGCGGATGGTTGATCAGCAAAAACTCCATCACTGACTTTTGCGCTTTGATGGCACGCTCAGACTTGGTATGAACCACCATGCCTTGCGTCACCGGTGTGGCGCAGGCAGGCATGGGCTTGGGTGCTTTTTCAATATCAACCAAGCACATGCGGCAATTGGCTGCGATGCTGAGCTTCTTGTGATAGCAAAAATGCGGAATGAATGTTCCCGCCTGCTCAGCCGCTTGAATCACCACACTGCCTTCGGTGACTTGCACTGTCTTGCCATCAATTTGGAGTTCAACCATGGTCTGTATCGCGGGTTAGGTGTACGCAGCGACCATGCAGGTCTTGTGCGTGATGTGATGTTCAAATTCGGGACGGAAATGCTTGAGCATGCCGCGCACTGGCATGGCAGAAGCATCGCCCAAAGCGCAAATGGTTCTGCCCATGATGTTTTCAGCCACGCTGTCGAGCAAATCCATATCAGTGACTTTGCCTTGCCCATTTTCCAAGCGATCGACGATGCGCCACAACCAACCCGTGCCTTCTCGGCAAGGGGTACATTGCCCGCAAGACTCATGCATGTAAAAGGCGGATAAGCGCTGCAAACTCTTGACCATGCAACGGCTGTCATCCAACACGATGACAGCACCCGAACCCAGCATAGAGCCCGCTTTGGCAATAGCGTCATAGTCCATGGTGATGTCCATCATGACGGACGCGGGCAATACAGGGGCAGAAGAACCCCCCGGAATCACCGCTTTAAGTTTGCCGCCACCGCGCATACCGCCGGCGAGTTCAAGCAATGTTGCAAAAGAAGTTCCCATGGGGACCTCGTAGTTGCCGGGAAGTTCGACATCACCGTTGACAGAAAAAATCTTGGTGCCGCCGTTGTTAGGCTTGCCGCAAGCCAAATAAGCTGGTCCGCCGTTTCGAATGATCCAAGGCACAGCAGCGAATGTTTCTGTGTTGTTGATGGTGGTGGGTTTGCCGTAAACGCCAAAACTCGCAGGAAACGGAGGCTTGAAACGCGGTTGGCCTTTTTTGCCTTCTAAAGATTCAAGCAAAGCAGTTTCTTCACCGCAAATATAAGCACCAAAACCATGTGCCGCATGCAACTGGAAATTGAATGCGCTGCCCATGATGTTGTCGCCCAAATAGCCAGCCGCACGGGCTTCTTCTAGGGCAGCTTCAAAGCGGTCGTAGGTTTGAAAGATTTCGCCATGGATGTAGTTGTAGCCCACCGAAATTCCCATGGCGTAGGCCGCGATAGCCATGCCTTCAATGACGATATGCGGGTTGAACTCGAGGATGTCGCGGTCTTTGCAGGTACCTGGCTCACCTTCGTCGGAATTGCATACAAGGTACTTTTGACCAGGGAACTGGCGCGGCATGAAGCTCCATTTCAAACCGGTTGGAAAACCGGCCCCTCCTCGCCCACGCAAACCAGACTCCTTCATGGTGGCAATGACTTGGTCCTGGCTCAGGCCTTCAGCGCCATGCATACCCAAAATACTTCGCAAAGCTTGGTATCCACCACGCGCTTCATAGTCTTTCAAATGCCAGTTTTTTCCATCTAAGCCGGCGAAAATTTGCGGCTGTAGATGTCGATCGTGAAAACAAGTTTGTATTCCCGATGTTTGAAACTGTGCCAAAACTTGGTTTATATTCATGACGGCTCCTTGACTGCAAGGCGCAAACCGTCAATCAGCAGATCGAGTTTGTCATCGCTCATATAGCTGCACATGGAACGGTCGTTAACTATTAAAACGGGTGCATCTGCACATGCGCCCATGCACTCGGCCGGTTGCAGCGTGAACATGCCGTCGGCAGTGGTTGCGCCCACTTCAACTTGCAGCTTTTCACACAAATGATGCAGGGCTTTTTGCCCCCCACGCAACTGACAAGGCAAATTGGTGCACACATTGATTTTGTAGCGCCCCACAGCTTTTAAATTGAACATGTTGTAGAAGGTGCTGACCTCATGAACAGCCATGACAGGCATGCCCAAATAAAGCGCAACACCTTTTTCGCTCTCGGGACTGACATGGCCTTGGGTTTGCTGCACGATAGACAAACACGCAATCACGGCTGATTGCTTTTGGTCTGCAGGGTATTTGGCAAGCTCGCGATCAAATCGGGCCTGAACATCGGCAGAAAAAGTCTGCGCAGCTATGGTTTGCATATGTGCGGTGTTCATCGGTCAATCTCACCAAAAACGATATCCAAGGTGCCAATAATGGCGACGGTATCGGAAATCATGTGTCCGCGAGTCATTTCATCCATGGCTGACAAATGTGCAAATCCAGGCGCACGAATCTTTAAGCGATAAGGCTTGTTGGCGCCATCGC
>JABMMR010000271.1 GCA_013205525.1 Burkholderiales bacterium
CTGTCGACTCATCTGTTCTCCCCCATGTTCAGGTGTTGACGGACTGACCGTGTGGTGGGCGCAGCAGCAAGCCCACTCGTTCCTCTAAAAGTTTGACCACATGCAGCTCTGCGGCTTCATCGCCATAGCGAGCTCTGGCCTCCTCAAACAAAGCTTGGGCATGCGTCCCCATGGTGAGTGAATAGCCCTGCGCTTGGGCAATTTGATTGACCAGCCCCAAGTCTTTACAACACAAGGCCAAGGAAAAGCTAGGGTCGTAGTGGCCGGCAAAAATAGAGGAAATGTCGTGCCGCGCCACCCAACTGTCGCCCGCGCTGGAGGTGATGGCCTCTTGCACCACATCCAAGGGCACACCTGCCTTGGCACCCAACATAAGGGCTTCGCCTATGGTCGCAGCGCCCACAAACCACAGCAAATTGGTCAGCAGTTTGACAGTCGCCGCGTTGCCCGGTTTGCCACAATGAAAAATCTTCTCACCAATGACATTGAAGATGGGCAAGTGTTTTTCATAGCAGGCTTTATCTCCACCTACAAAGATGGACAGACGCCCCAAAGCCGCCATATCCACCGCGTTGGTTACCGGTGCTTCCAAAAAATCCACACCTCGCGCATTGGCAGTTTGCACCAAGGTCTGAACCAAATCGACAGAACTGGTGGATGTATCGATCACCGTGGCACCCGCCTTCACCAAGGCCAACACGCCCTTGGGTCCCAGCATGACTTGGCTGACTTCGGGCGGCCCAGGCAAAGACGTCATCACCACATCAGCCAGGCTGACGGACTCAGCCAAAGATTGCGCAGGCTTGGCCCCCAATGCCACCAAGTTATGGGTTTTGGCCGGCACCGAGTCAAACACTGTCAGCGCATAACCGGCTTGAATCAAGTTGGCCGCCATGGGGTTACCCATATGGCCAACGCCGATAAAAGCCACAGCAGGCAAAAGGCTCATGATTTGGTGAAGCTTAAAAACTGCGGCTTGTCACCCGAGTAAGGCTGGTAGGTAAAACCAAAGCCTTGCAACATCTCCAAGGCATCGGCGAATGCATAAGTGCGGTATTCAATGGTTTGCGCCATCAAGGTCTTGTCCCCGTCCGACAAATAATAGTGCTTGGTGAAGCCATGCTCAGCCAGCTCTATTTTTTGGGAATACAGCATGCCATTGGAGACGGGACGGGCGTAATCATGGTGAGGACCTTGTACACCCAGCAGCAATTGACCGCCGGCTTTGATGTGTTTGGCAACGCGCTCTAAACCTTGGCGATTGGGGGCGTCTTGTGCAATATGGCTGACCAAAAAAGGTTGTTTGTCACCATCAATAACGAAGTACCACACACCGCCATAGGAAAAAGCCAAGTCGTACAGAGTGGCTAAATTCAACTCAGTGACATTTTGGTGCAACAACTGAACTTGGGGATAGGTCTGCAAGCGTTGCTGGGCAATACCCAACATGGCCTGGGTTAAGTCCACGCCGGTGATCGCAATCTGAGGTTGTCGCTGGGCTAAAGTTTCCATGATCAAACCGGTACCACAACCGATTTCTAAGACATGGGAGAAGGGTTGATGTTGAATAAGGGCATCGACAATTTTGTTGTAATCGTAGTAACCAGAAGTCATTATTAAGTCGTAATAAGACGACATATTCGTGTAATCACCCATTGTTTTCCCTGGTAAACAGCTGACCGAGAGTGGGGGCTAAGGCTTAAGGCACTGCCCCCAAATTTTTGGGGCAAGCATATCAGCACCAGAAACTTGGGACAGCTCGCTTATCCCTCCTGAGTAAAGCGAGATAATACATATATGGATAAAACGCCTATTTGCACCTACTGCAACTTATCAGAGTCTCGCATCATTGACCAAAGCCCTTTAACTCTGGTCATTCGTGATGTGTTTCCAGTCTCACCCGGACACACCCTCATCATCCCGCGCCGGCATGTGGACTCCTATTTCGACTTGACTGATCAAGAGCGCGAAGACATGGTGTTCATGATGACCCGTGCCAAAGATTCAATTAAAAAAGAACTCAGCCCTCAGGCCTTCAATATTGGCATCAACGAAGGTTTTGCTGCGGGTCAAACGGTGGCGCACATCAATATGCATTTGATACCTCGCTTCAAAGGCGATGTCGCCGAACCGCGCGGCGGCATACGCTGGCTTTTCCCTGAAAAAGCCATTTTCTGGGACAAGAAGCCCCCCACAGTTACCACCACTGAGAAAAAATGAACTTAGCTTTGTTCTCCAAACGATTGGCTCTTGTGTTCACCATTTTGTCTATGGGCCATGTCTTATACGCCGCAGAAATGGACAACACTGAACGCATCTACCAAACTACTTTTGGCGTTATCACTGCCTTTGGCTTTAAGAAACAAATCGATGCTGATCCCATCTGCAGAGGTAAAGCCTACCCTGACTTTGAGTTAAATCAGTTTTTGGATGCCATCCCTAAAGATTTTTTGACGCACCCCGGTCAACGCGAGGGCATAGTCAAACAGTTACAAGGCTATTTCGAAAACATAGACAGCTTGCAACTGCCTACGGGCCAAACCATACCCGTGGCCTATCAAGAATTGAAAAAAGGCACGGCCTTGCTTTTACGCAAAGAAACCGAAAGCAGTGATGTTGCTGATTTATGTCAAAAAATGTACAGCAACTCAGACCTCATTTTCAAAACCCAAATCGAGAGCATCAAAGCTTTGATCGTCAAAAAATAAGGTGCCTGCATGAAAACTTTTTGTTCTCACCGACCTCTTGTTTCTAAATTAAGTGCCGGCTTGGTTTTCATCGCAGCGCTATCGCTGACCGCATGCACCCAAGAGCAGCAAAACAAAATTGGCCGTGGAATCCAAAACTGGACGGGCACCGATGGCGTCTTAGAGGTCTACTCAGGGGACAAACTGGTTCGGCGCTTTCTCAAGGTGGACAAGATCAGCACGGCTTTGGGCACCGACGACAGCAAGGCCCGCGAATATCGCTATGGCTATGGGTTCTTAGATGCAAACCTCAATATGCAAGTTGACCCCAGCGAAAAACGGGTCTACTTTGAATTCAGCAATTATTCAACCATCGTGTTTTTTGAAAACCCCAACTGAAGCCTTGGGGCTGAAAGCCGTTTTAAGAAGACCAGTTAGGTTTTCGCTTATCTAGGAAGGCTTGAAAGCCCTCTTGAGCGGTGTCATCCATCATATTGCAGGCCATAGTTTGGCCAGCCAACTGATAGGCGGCATTCAAACCCATTTCCAGCTGTTGATAAAACAAGGCTTTTCCCAGACGAACAGCGGGTTCGGGTTTGGCCACAATCTTGGCACACAGCTGCAAAACTGCATCCTCCAAGCTATCTGCATTGACAACTTGATTGATCAAACCCCTCGTTTGTGCCGTCTGGGCATCAATAAAGTCACCTGTTAAAAGCATTTCCATGGCCTGCTTACGGTGCATATTGCGGCTCAATCCCACACTGGGGGTTGAGCAAAACAAACCGTAGTTGATGCCAGAGACTGCAAATCGTGCATCATGACTGGCCAGCGCCAAATCGCACATGCTGACCAACTGACAACCTGCTGCGGTGGCAATGCCTTGCACCTGAGCGATCACGGGTTGCGGCAAATTTTGAATGCGCACCATCATGCGGCTGCACTGGGCAAACAGCTGGGTATAGAAATCGTGGTCGGGATGGCTTCGCATTTCCCGTAAATCGTGACCAGCGCTGAATGCCCGTCCCTGTGCGGCAATCACCACCACTCGGCAAGCGGCATTTTCTGCAACGGATTGCAAAGCGCCATCTAAGGCACTCAGCATTTGGCTTGACAGCGCGTTGAAGCTGTCGGGCTGGTTCAAGACCAAACGTGTGACGCCTGGTGCCGGCATTTCGACTAAAACCCCATCGTTCATGGTGTATCTTCTCCAATCAAATGAATGCTGCCATTCGCACCCATGGAAACTGACCACACGCCCTTGATTTACCTAGGGCCCCATGATCCCCTGCCAGAACCAGAAACCGCCTGGGATCAATCCAGTGGGGTTCCAGGATTGCTCGCAGCTGGCGGGGGTCTGTCGGTAGATCGTCTGCGGGAAGCTTACAGCAAAGGCTGCTTCCCTTGGTTCAGTCTTGGGCAGCCCGTGCTTTGGTGGAGTCCCGATCCGCGCATGGTCTTGCAGACACATCACTTTCGCTTTCATCGTTCTTTACGCCAATGGATGAAGCAAAAACCCTCTTGGGAAATTCGCTTCGACTGCGCTTTTAATGAAGTTATCGAGCACTGCGCAAAAGCGCCACGGCCTGGTCAAAATGGCACTTGGATCGTCTCTGAGATGGTTGCAGCCTACAAGGCTTTGCATGTGGCTGGCTTGGCTCACAGTGTGGAGACTTGGATCGATGGCGAGCTTTGTGGTGGGCTTTACTGCGTCAGTTTGGGGCGGGCGGTGTTTGGCGAGTCGATGTTCAGCTTGGTGCCCAATGGCTCCAAAATAGCTTTGGCCGGTTTAGTGGCTTTTTGTAAAGCTCAACATATCAGCATGATCGACTGTCAACAAAATACCCATCATCTGGCCTTGATGGGCGCGGGTGAAATCTCTAGAGCCGCGTTTCTTAGCCATATACAGACAGCCCAGTCGTTGGAGCCGGTGCGCTGGGATTTTGACCCCTTATACTGGTCTGAACTTTCAATTTAAACTCTTTTTGCCGTGACCCATCTCAAGGATTTGCCGCTTCAATCGTTGCAGTTTTATGCAACTGCGCCCTACCCTTGCAGCTACTTGTCAGACAGGCAGGCCCGGTCTCAGGTCGCCACCCCCAGCCACCTCATTCACAACGATATTTACTCGGATTTGGTGGCCAAAGGCTTTCGCCGAAGCGGTATGTTCACCTACAGGCCCTATTGCGATGGTTGTCGCGCATGTGTGCCCATCAGGGTCAAAGTCGATACCTTTGACCCCACCCGCAGTCAGCGCAGGGCCTTGAAACAACATGCCCATTTGCAGTCACGCATCTCTAAATTAGTCTACGCACCCGAACACTACCAGCTCTACCTTGCCTATCAAAATGGCCGCCATGCAGGTGGCGGCATGGACCAAGACAGCGTGGAGCAATACACCCAGTTTTTGCTGCAAAGCAGAGTCAACTCGCGTTTGGTGGAATTTCGAAGCCCCGATGAAGTTGATGGCTCCTTGGGTCATTTGCGCATGGTCTCCATCCTCGATGTCCTCAACGATGGACTGTCTGCGGTCTATACCTTTTACGACCCCTTGGCAGTCAATGGCATGGGTACCTATTGCATTCTTTGGCAAATCCAACAAGCCCGTGAACTGGGCTTGCCTTACGTGTATTTAGGCTACTGGATTGCCCAAAGTACCAAGATGAATTACAAAGCTCAGTTTGGTCCCCATGAGGTACTGGTTGATGGCGAATGGACGCAGGCTTGATATCGCTCTTGTAAGATATCGCCATGCGAAAAGTTATTGCCGGTCATGCCCCTGCCCCGTCCATACAGGTTTTAGGGCGTATGTTTTCCCTGATGAATGTCTTGGCTGCCAAAGAAGGCTCGGCCACCCTTAAAGAAATCAGTGAAAAAACGGGCCTGCATCCCTCAACCACCCACCGTATATTGAATGACTTGGTTTTGGGGCGCTATGTCGACAGACCCGAATCCGGGCACTACCGATTGGGAATGCGTTTGCTCGAACTGGGTAACTCAGTGAAAGCCCGACTCAATGTCAGAGATGCGGCTCTTGAACCCATGCAAGAGCTGCACCAACTCACCCAGCAACCCGTCAACCTCAGTGTTCGCCAAGGTGATGAGATTGTCTATATAGAACGAGCCTACAGTGAGCGCTCTGGCATGCAAGTGGTTCGCGCCATAGGCGGCAGAGCGCCCTTGCATCTGACGTCGGTGGGCAAATTGTTTTTAGCTGCCGACGATAACGTAAGAGTTCGGGCTTATGCCAATAGAACAGGCCTCCTAGGGCATACCCGCAACAGCCTGACCCAGTTGCTTGCACTGGAAAAAGAAATCGCGAAATGTCGCCAGTCAGGGGTGGCCAGCGATAACGAAGAATTGGAATTGGGCGTGAGGTGCATGGCCGCAGGCATTTTTGACGACCAAGGAAAGCTTATTGCTGGCTTGTCAATATCTGCGCCCGCAGACCGCCTTGATGAGGCTTGGCTACCGAAATTACAAGCAACTGCCCGGCAAATCTCTCTGGAGCTGGGGTTTCAAGACGTCAAGGAGTGACGAGTCTCTACCCATTTACGTACCCGCTCTGCATCTGCGGTACGACTGAATTTTCCAGCAGAGTCTAAAAAGATCATGATCAATTTGCGCCCCGCAACCTTGGCCTGCATGACCAAGCATTGACCCGCTTCGGAGATGTAGCCGGTTTTTTGCAAATCTATATCCCAGTTGGGGTTCGTTACCAAGCGGTTGGTCGATCGGTATTTCAGGGTTTTGTGGCCCACTTCAACTTGAAAAACGCTGGATGTGGACAACTCACGCAAAGTGGGGTCATTCGCCGCAAGAGCCACCAAGGTTGCCAAGTCTTTGGCGCTGGATTGGTTGCGACTAGATAAGCCCGTAGGCTCTGCATAGCGTGTGTCGCGCATACCCAATTGAGCAGCTTTGGCATTCATTTGGTTGATAAAGGCATCCAAACCTGCTGGGTAACTGCGCCCCAAGGCATGGGCTGCGCGGTTTTCGCTAGACATCAGTGCCAAATGCAGCAACTCACCGCGGGTCAAACTGGTGCCGGGTCGCAGACGAGAAGTGCTGCCTTTTTCGGTGTCTACATCTTCGGTTGTGATGGTGATGATTTCATCCATGTCCAGATTGGCTTCACGGATCACCAAGGCTGTCATCAATTTGGTGATGGAAGCAATCGGCAAAACAGCTTGGCCATTTTTACTGAGCAAAATTTCTTGTGTGTCTTGGTCGATGACATAAGCCACGCTGGACTTGAGGGTGAGTTGATCATCAGCGGCGGAATGCAATCCAGCAAGCTTGCCAAAAGAGGGCCTTGCAGGAATGGATTTATAAACACGGCCATGCTTTTTTTTCTTGGCAACGGCAACAACTTTGCTTTTTTGTTTTTGTTTTTGTTTGGCCGTGAGTGCGTAAGAAGATGGCGCCCAAGCCAGCAAGGCAGCAACACTGAAAGCAACCCAAAAACGTGTATTAAAAATTTTCAACATGTTGTCCCAATGGCGGCCCAGACAGGCTTTGATGCGCGAGTGTAGTCTGATTTAAAAATACACGCAAGATCAAAGACTTGCGTCTAAATATTCAGGTAAAAAAATATACACAGCTGCTCTCAAAACCGTCACAAATCTATTTTTTTCAGCCCTGCGCAGCTACACGTTCTGCTTTACTCTGTAATTTATTCAAAGCACTTAAGTACGCTTTTGCAGATGCAACCACGATATCTGGGTCAGCGCCCACGCCATTGACAATACGGCCGTTGTTTTGAAGCCGCACGGTCACTTCGCCTTGGCTTTCTGTCGAGCCGCTGATGGCATTGACCGAATACAGCACCATCTCGGCACCGCTTTTCACATGCTTTTCAATGGCTTTCAACGAAGCATCGACCGGACCGTTGCCGTTGGCTTCGCAGGCAAATTCTTTGCCACGATCGGTGATAACTATTGAGGCAAAAGGCAATTCACCGGTTTCGCTGTGCTGGGACAATTTCACAAAAGAAAATACATCGTTGTCGTGCGAAATGCTTTCCTCGCTGACCAGCGCCAAGATGTCTTCATCGAAAATTTCGCTTTTGCGATCAGCCAATTCTTTGAAGCGCCCAAAAGCGGCGTTGGTTTCGGCTTCGCTGTCGAGTTCAACACCCAAGTCTTGCAAGCGTTGCTTGAATGCATTGCGGCCACTGAGCTTGCCCAAAACGATTTTGTTAGAGCCCCAGCCCACATCCTCGGCACGCATGATTTCATAGGTATCGCGAGCCTTCAAAACACCATCTTGGTGAATACCCGATGCGTGCGCAAAGGCATTCGCCCCCACCACGGCTTTATTGGGCTGAACCACAAAACCTGTGGTCTGACTGACCATGCGACTGGCCGCCAAAATATGTTTGGTGTCAATGCCAAGCTCCAAGCCAAAGTAGTCTTTGCGAGTTTTGACCGCCATCACAATTTCTTCCAAGGAACAGTTGCCTGCTCTTTCGCCCAAACCATTGATGGTGCACTCGACCTGCCTGGCCCCGCCAATTTTTACGCCAGCCAAAGAATTGGCAACTGCCATGCCCAAGTCGTTATGGCAATGTACCGACCAAATTGCCTTGTCGGAATTGGGAATGCGCTCGCGCAATGTTTTGATAAAAACACCATACAACTCAGGAATCGCATAACCAACGGTGTCGGGAACATTGATGGTGGTCGCACCCTCATTAATCACTGCTTCCAAAATGCGGCATAAAAAATCCATATCGCTTCGGTAGCCATCTTCAGGACTGAACTCGACATCGGCGACCAAGTTGCGCGCAAACCGCACCGACTGCTTGGCTTGCTCGAACACCTGATCAGGTGTCATCCGAAGTTTCTTCTCCATGTGCAAAGCAGAGGTTGCAATGAAGGTGTGTATGCGCGAATGTTTAGCGTCTTTTAAAGCCTCGGCTGCGCGTGAAATGTCTCGGTCATTGGCGCGAGACAAAGAACACACCGTCGAATCGTTAATTGCATTGGCAATCGCCTTGACAGCTTCAAAATCGCCGTCTGAGCTGGCAGCAAAACCTGCCTCAATGATGTCGACCCGCAAGCGCTCGAGTTGTCTGGCTATACGCAGTTTTTCGTCTCGCGTCATGGAAGCGCCTGGGGACTGCTCACCATCACGCAAGGTGGTGTCAAAAATAATTAATTTGTCAGCCATTCTTAAGCTCCTGAAAATTCAACCATCCAATGCCGAGAATAAAGCGTAATGAAAAAAGGCCTGTTGCAGAAAAATCTAAGCCATTGTCTCAGTGCAAGCCCTTTTCATCGGGCTCGTCGGTTGAAGTACTGATGACGCTGGTGGGTATGCCTTTGTAACGTCGCCAAACATAAACCACATAACCGCTGGTGCCATATACCAAGAAAAGGCTGAACAAGACTGTAGGCGGATGAATATTGATCAAGGCGATGATCAGCGCAAAAGAGACGATGACAGCAAAAGGAACACTTTTGCGCATTTGGAAATCTTTGAAACTGTAGAAAGGCAAATTGCTGACCATGGTCAAACCAGAATAAAGAATTACAGCAAACATGACCCAGCGGTTATCCACGGGAGAAAACCCCATATCGGTCATGAGCCAGATAAAACCCAGCACCAAAGCCGCCGCCGCAGGAGAAGGCAGACCTTGAAAAAACCGCTTGTCTACGGTGGTGGTATTCACGTTGAAACGGGCCAAGCGCAAAGCCGCACACGAGCAATAAATAAAGGCGGCAAACCAACCCCAACGACCCAGGTCTTTCAACGCCCACTCATAAGTGATGAGCGCCGGGGCAGCGCCAAAAGAGACCATATCGGCCAAGGAATCCATTTGGGCACCAAACTCGGTTTGGGTATTGGTCATGCGGGCGACTCGTCCGTCCAAACTGTCCAACACAATCGCACAAAACACACCGATGGCAGAAGCCTCAAACTGGTTATTCATCGCCATCACAATGGCGTAGAACCCACCAAACAAAGCCGCGAGCGTGAATAAATTGGGCAGCACATAAATGCCCTTGCGCAAGCGACTTTGCGGTTCTTCGAGTGAATCTTCTGTGTCAGGCATGTGGGATGGGTTTACAGAGTTGCCAGCACGGTGGAGGTGGCGCTGACTTTGTCGCCAGGAGCCACCAAGGGAACTGCCGTCAAGGGTAAATATACATCCACCCTCGAACCAAACCGAATAAAGCCATAGCGCTCACCTTTGCTCAGGACATGAGAAGCATCCACATAGCAAAGAATGCGTCGGGCAATGAGACCGGCCACCTGCACCAGTGTCACCACATGGGCTTGGCCATCAACCACCGCATCAATGACCACGGCATTGCGCTCATTTTCCGAAGAGGCTTTGTCTAAATCCGCATTCACAAACAAGCCAGGAAAATACTGCACACTGCGCACCGTTCCGTTGACACTGGCGCGGTTGCTGTGGACATTGAAAACATTCATGAACACACTGATGAGCAAGGCGTCTCGATCAGCATAAGGGTCTCGGACTTTTTCAACTTTCACAATCCGACCATCGGCTGGAGACAAAACAGCATTGCTTTGTTCTGGCACCCAACGGGGCGGGTCGCGAAAAAACTGAATGACAAAAACCAAAACCACATAAAAAAGGATGGTGACAAACCCAACGCCCCAAAGCATAGTTGCTAACAGGCTGAGCAAAAAAGCCAAGCCTATGAAAGGCCATCCTTCACGCGCCAAAATCGGATGTGGGTAGTGGTTCATCAGTTGCGGGTTTGGTCAACCAATTTGTTTTTGGCAATCCAAGGCATCATGGCACGCAGCTGAGCGCCCACTTTTTCAATGGAATGGTCTGCAGTCAAACGCCTGCGCGCGGTCATGCTGGGGTAGCCAGTTCGACCTTCCAAAATGAACATCTTGGCATATTCACCGGTTTGAATGCGCTTTAAAGCGTTTCGCATAGCTGCGCGCGATTCTTCGTTGATTACTTCAGGACCGGTAACGTATTCGCCGTATTCAGCATTGTTGGAAATCGAGTAATTCATGTTTGCAATGCCGCCTTCATAAATCAAGTCGACGATCAATTTTAATTCATGCAAGCACTCGAAGTAGGCCATTTCAGGTGCGTAGCCTGCTTCAACCAAGGTCTCATAACCCATCTTGATTAATTCAACTGCACCACCGCACAAAACGGTTTGCTCGCCGAACAAATCAGTTTCGGTTTCTTCACGAAAGTTGGTTTCAATGATGCCGGCCTTGCCACCTCCATTGGCCATGGCGTAGCTCAGCGCCAAGTCGCGGGCTTTGCCGCTTTTATCTTGATGAATGGCAATCAAATGGGGAACACCGCCGCCTTGGGTGTAGGTCGAGCGCACAGTGTGGCCAGGCGCTTTGGGCGCCACCATCCAGACGTCAAGGTCTGCACGCGGCACCACTTGGTTGTAATGCACATTGAACCCATGGGCGAAAACCAATGAAGCGCCTTGCATAATATGAGGGGCAATATTGTTGTTGTAAACCTCAGAGATTTGTTCGTCAGGTAACAAAATCATGACAACGTCAGCAGCCTTAACAGCATCATTGACTTCCATGACGCTCAGGCCAGCTTTGCCCACCTTGTCCCAAGAGGCGCCGCCTTTGCGCAGACCAACGACCACTTTGATGCCGCTGTCGTTGAGGTTTTGGGCGTGCGCATGCCCTTGGGAACCGTAACCAATGATGGCCACAGTTTTGCCCTTGATGAGGCTTAAATCACAGTCTTTGTCGTAATAGACTTTCATGGGGGGTTCTCCTTAAAAATGGGGGTAATTAAACACGCAAGACGCGTTCGCCGCGTCCAATGCCGCAGGCGCCCGTGCGCACAGTTTCCAAAATAGCGCTGCGTTCGATGGCCTCTAAAAAAGCATCGTTTTTAGCCACATCGCCAGTCAATTCAATGGTGTAACTTTTGTCCGTCACATCAATCACGCGGCCTCTAAAAATATCGGCCATGCGTTTCATTTCTTCGCGCTCTTTACCCACCGCACGCACTTTAACCATCATCAATTCACGTTCGGTATAAGCGCCTTCGGTTAAGTCGACCACCTTGACCACTTCAATCAGTCGATTCAAGTGTTTGGTGATTTGCTCAATCACATCATCCGAGCCAGAGGTCTGCAAAGTGATGCGTGACAAGCTGGGGTCTTCGGTAGGCGCAACTGTTAGCGACTCAATGTTGTAGCCCCGCGCAGAGAACAAACCAACAACCCTAGACAAAGCGCCAGGCTCGTTTTCAATCAATACTGCAATGATATGTTTCATAGGGGATTCCTCTTTTCGCAACCCTCCCCTGCAGGCGGTAACTTGCAGGTTTGGTTGTCAATAGATTCGTCTTAAAGTAATCGGCAAGGGTTAAAGGTCTTCGCTGCCCAAAAGCATTTCAGTGATGCCTTTGCCAGCTTGAACCATGGGGAAAACATTTTCGGTAGGGTCGGTACGGAAATCCATGAACACGGTTCTGTCCTTGAGTTTTCGCGCCTCGCGCAGCGCCGGTTCGACGTCCTCAGGCCGCTCAATGAGCATGCCCACATGACCGTAAGCCTCAGCCAGTTTGACAAAATCGGGCAAAGCATCCATGTAACTGTGGCTGTAACGGCCCGAATACTCAATCTCTTGCCACTGCCTGACCATGCCCAAAAAACGGTTGTTCAAGGCCACGATCTTGATGGGCGTGTTGTACTGCAAACAAGTGGAGAGTTCTTGAATGCACATTTGTACAGAGCCCTCACCCGTCACACAATACACTTCGCTGTCAGGCTTGGCCAATTTGATTCCCATGGCATAAGGAATGCCCACGCCCATGGTTCCGAGTCCGCCAGAGTTGATCCAGCGGCGCGGTTGATCAAAGCGGTAGTACTGCGCAGCCCACATTTGATGCTGCCCCACATCGGAGGTGATGTAAGCGTCGGCATCTTTGGTCATATTCCACAGGGTTTCAACCACATACTGCGGCTTGATGACGTCTGAGCTGCCAAGGTCGTATTTCAAACAATCTCTGGAGCGCCATGCTTCAATGGTTTCCCACCAAGCAGCCAAGCCTTTGGCCTCAGGCTTTATAGGCGACTCCTTCAACATCGCCAGCATTTCGGTCAGAACTTCCTTGACATCGCCCACAATGGGAATATCAACTTTGACGCGCTTGGAAATACTCGAGGGGTCAATATCGATATGAATAATCTTGCGCTCGTTTTGCGCAAAATGTTTGGGGTTACCAATTACGCGATCATCAAAACGTGCGCCCACGGCCAACAACACATCACAGTTTTGCATCGCATTATTAGCCTCTATTGTTCCGTGCATGCCAAGCATGCCTAAGAACTTTCTGTCGCTGGCAGGATAAGCGCCTAGGCCCATCAAGGTATTGGTACAGGGGTAGCCCAATGTATCGACCAAAGCGCGCAATTCGGCTGAAGCTTCACTCATTAAAACGCCACCGCCGGTGTAAATAAACGGTCTTTTGGCAGCTACCAGCAGTTGCAATGCTTTGCGAATTTGTCCGCTATGCCCTTTGCGAACAGGGGTGTAAGAACGCATCTCCACTGAGGTGGGATAGCCGCTGTAGATGGTTTTCTTGAACGACACATCCTTAGGAATATCCACCACCACAGGTCCAGGTCGGCCTGTACGCGCAATATAAAAGGCCTTCTTCATGATCTCGGCCATATCGCGCACATCTTTGACCAAAAAATTGTGCTTAACGATAGGGCGAGTAATGCCCACGGTGTCGCACTCTTGAAAAGCATCCAAACCGATGGCATGCGTGGGAACCTGTCCCGTGATGATGACCATGGGGATGCTGTCCATGTAGGCAGTCGCAATACCGGTGACCGCATTGGTCACACCAGGACCCGAGGTAACCAGCGCAACGCCTACTTCGCCTGTGGCACGGGCATAGCCATCAGCGGCGTGGACAGCTGCCTGTTCATGCCGCACCAGCACATGTTCTATGGTGTTTTGTTTGTAAAGCGCATCGTAAATATGCAAGACCGCGCCACCGGGGTAACCCCAGACAAACTGAACACCTTCAGCTTGAAGGGACTTGACCAAAATGTCAGAGCCATTGATTTCGATGGGGGTTTGACTCAGCGCACTGGCTTGAGCGGCGGATTGGAGTTCCGCTTTAGACATTTCCATGATGTAACCTTTGTGAATTTCTTAACGAAAAAACTAGGGTGCCTTTTTGCATCTTCTTATGAAAGTGCATCAAGACTTTGGATTTCAAGCTATAGGCGTTTAACACCAAACTTGAACCCTTTTAGTTTGACAGCCGAGGATTATGACACTGAAATTCTCATGATTAACCTGATTACCCTTCATTTGGGTGAAATGCCATAATGAAAAAGCAGCATTTCAAGTTTTCCGCACCTATTTTCGCGCAAGGCACAACCTTTTTTAAATCCTCCTTGGCTTCAGATAAAGAATTATCAGATTTTCTGGTGGGCATAGAAAAACGCGCGTTCAAGCGCACCGTCTTTCATGTTCGGGATGACGAGTCTGCGCTTGATATCGTGCAAGACAGCATGATGAAGTTGGCCGAACATTACGGTGATAAACCGGTGACTGAGTTGCCTATGCTGTTTCAGCGAATCTTGTCCAATACAACTTTGGACTGGTTCAGACGCCAAAAAACCCGCAAGGCTCTTTTTTCCAATTTCAGTGATTTTGGTAGCGGCCAAGATGATGATGAATTTGATGTCCTAGAAGTCTTAACTTCGCATTTAGCAACTGAGAGCGCCTTGGATGAATTCGTAAGAACTAAAACTTTTGAAGAAATCGAGAAAGAAATACAAAATTTGCCAGGGCGTCAACGAGAAGCCTTCTTATTGCGTTATTGGGAGGACTTGGATGTGGCTGAAACTGCAGCAGCCATGGGTTGTTCAGAGGGAAGTGTTAAAACACACTGTTTCAGAGCCATCCAATCCTTGTTCAAAGCTTTGAATTCCAAGGGTATACGACCATGAAAAAATTATCAAACTCCACATTGGTTCAAGATCGACTTGGGCGGCGTTTTGCGCAAGTGCTTGAAAAAAACTCTGAATTACCTTATGAGGTTTCAGAACGCTTACGTGCTGCACGCATCCGGGCCCTGTCTGTTAGGCGCGTCTCCCAAACCCAGTTGCAAACTGCCCAAGACATTCAATCACAAAATGGTCTTGCACTACTCAAGCTCCCCACACCCATTCACTTTTTTTTACAAACCTTTGGCTCCATACTGCCTTTGCTTGCCCTCATCGTGGGCTTGGTTTTTATCCACGATTTCCACAACGACCAAAATGCCCTTGAACTTGCTGAGGTAGATTCAGCTCTATTAACTGACGATTTACCGCCAAGCGCCTACACAGACCCTTCTTTTCTTGACTATTTAAAATACGAAGTCACTTCACCGCAAAACTAATACCGTTCATGCTCATACTATTTTTTCCAACTTGGCTTTTTTCCAAGATAAGTGTTTCTTTCGGCTTGGTTTTTTTTCTGGTTTCGCCAATTTTTTGTCTTGCCGGCGATTTAACTGACAAGCCGGCTAAGCCAGCCAGCACTTTAGAGAGTTCGCCCA
>JABMMR010000272.1 GCA_013205525.1 Burkholderiales bacterium
GTGGCTTGCTGTGTGGCCATGGCCATGCCGCAAGTGCACATCGTGGCCTATTGCAGCGACTTAGGCTTTGGCGCTGCGCGGGGGGCCGAAATGTTGTCGCTGATGCTGGCCTGCGGCATCGTCAGTCGCTTGGTGTCGGGGGTGATTTGCGACCGCATAGGCGGCATTCGCACCCTGCTGCTGGGCTCGGCGCTGCAAGGCATTGCGCTGATGATGTTCTTACCCTTCGATGGTTTGGTGCCGCTGTACTTGGTGTCGGCCATGTTCGGTTTGTTTCAAGGTGGCATCGTGCCCTCTTACGCCATCATTGTGCGCGAGCATTTCCCCGCCAAGGAGGCAGGCGCTCGCACCGGTACCATCATCATGGCGACCTTGGTGGGCATGGCGCTGGGCGGGTGGTTATCGGGCAAGATATTTGATGTGACCGGCTCTCACCACGCGGCCTTCATCAACGGCATTGCTTGGAACGCGCTGAACTTTGGCATTGTGTTGTGGCTTTACAAGCGGATCAAGGCTTGTAGGCTGTGAACACATAGCGGTTGAGGCTAAAGAAATAACCACTGGCTTCTTCCATACTGCTGACGTCGGCTTGCCAATCGGCCACCAGTTGTGTGCCGTAGTCGGGCAAACCAGCGACAAAGGACGCGATAAAGCCCATCATGCCGCCGCTGAAGGTGTCGGGGCTGAATCGTAGGTTGATCAAGGGAATGGTGTTGACCTGCACCTCGGCAAAACCTGCGCGCTGCAAGCGTTGCACCAAGCTGCGAGGCAATTGGGGATGAGGAATATGCTGGCTCCAGCCCTGCATCACACGACGCATTCGCGTTTCGTCACGACACGCCCAGACGCAAGACTCCCAGTCTGTGTCGACCAACAAGACCTGAGCGCCACTTTTCATCACCCGTGCCAACTCGGTGAATGCGGCGTCCAAGTCGGCCACATATTCATAGACCTGTGTGGCCAGTGCGATATCAAACACACCATCCGCAAACGGCATATGCAGCACATCGGCTTGGTGAAATGACAACTGCTTGGCGTCTTCACAGCGGCGTGCCGCCAACTGCAACATGGGCGGGGCAATATCAATGGCATCGACACGCCCCTTGTCGCCCACCGCAAGAGCTAGCGCCAAGGAGGTGAAGCCTGGGCCACAGCCGATGTCCAACGCCTGCATTCCGGGTTTGACATGCAGCAACTGAAAAATTTGCTCGCGTTGCTGCACCACATCGGGTGTGAGGTAAATTTTTTCCAAACGCTGGGCACCGGCTTGGTCAAATTGCGCCAAGGTGCTGTCTTTGTCACTCAAGTATGACCTTGGTTTGAACTTGTGTTTTCAGAGTATAGCCACTGATGCCAGGCGATTTCAATACGTCTCCAACTGCAACCTGCCCTCTTGCTTCAAGCCAGCCTCCACAGCCACCCAGTCCAAGCGCGCGCCCTGCGCAATGTCTTGCAAAGCCTGCAACACGCCGTCTTCCATGGCCTTCAAGCCGCACACATAAAAATGGGTTTGCGGGTCTTGCAGCAAGGCCGCCAGTTGGGGTGCAGCGTCGCGCATCGCGTCTTGCACATAGCGTTTGGGTTGGCCCGGGGTGCGTGAATACGCAAAATGAATATCGATGAAATCTTTGGGCAATTTTTGCAACGGACCAAAGTAGGGCAACTCTTGCTGGGTGCGAGCGCCAAAAAACAGCACCAGCTGGCCCCCCTCATATTTGCCACTGGCTTTCAAGCGGCGGCGCCACTCGGTCATGCCGCGCATGGGGGCGCTGCCGGTGCCGGTGCAAATCATCACCAGGTGACTGCCTGCGTGGTTGGGCATCAAAAAGCTGCTGCCAAACGGACCAATCACTTGCACTGTGTCGCCGGTTTGCAAATCGCACAAATGGTTGGAGGCCACGCCTTTGACAGGCTGGCCTTGGTGGTCTTGCACCACGCGTTTCACCGTGAGCGACAGGTTGTTGTAACCCGCACGCTCGCCGTTGCGCGGGCTGGCGATGGAGTATTGGCGGGCGTGATGCGGTTTGCCATGGGCATCCACGCCCGGCGCGATGATGCCAATGGATTGGCCTTCCAACACCGGAAACGGCAAGCTGCCAAAGTCCAGCACGATGTGGTGGGTTTCGTTGTCGGTGCCGGCCTCGTTAACTTGCATATTGCCCACCACCTTGGCGCTGATGGGGTTCTTTGGCCCATACAAATTGGTTTGGGCAGGCTCTGCAGACCATGGCGGGACACTGGCTGGCACGGGTAAGCTGGGGGCTGGAATTTGCAAGGCGTCCAAGCTTTGCGCGGGGGGCAACTCATCCCAGGTCAATTGCTCGGCCACAGAGAAAGCCTTGCTGCGCAACACTGGCAACCAATGGTCAATCGAGCCCGTGGGACAGGGCGGCACGCAGGCCATGCAGTGGTTGCAAATGTCTGCGTCCACCACATAGTTGCGGCTGTCGTGGGTGACCGCACCCACAGGGCAGGTGGCCTCGCAGGTGTTGCAACGTATGCACACCTCGGGGTCGATCACATGCTGCTGCAGCAGTTCGGCGGTCTCGCTCATAGCCCCACTTTAATTGAATCGCACGTACTCAAAATCCACGGGCTGGCGGTTGATACCGATGGCCGGCGGGGCGATCCAGTTGGCAAATTTGCCGGGCTCAACCACGCGGCCCATCAGGCTTTGCACAAAGGCGCGGTCCTCGAAGGTTGGCAACCATTCGCCGACCTTGGCGCTCCATTCGCTGTCGGACACCACACGGCCATCGGGCGAAATCTTGGCACCCGACAAAGCGCCGATGTTGCGGTGAAACGCTTTGTGCGGCACGCTCAGGCGGTGCGGCAAACCGGCTTTGTCGATGACGCGGTTCCAACGCTCAATGCCGCCCACAGAATCTTTGATGTAGTCGTCGCGCAGCACTTCGTTGAGCGCGTTAAGCATGGGCACTTCTTTTTCTTGCAACTGACCATTCACCACATTGAGCACTTTGTAAGTCTGGCCGCGCAACACATGGTCGTCGTCGCGTTTGGTTTCTTCATAGCGGCCTTTGATGCCGGTGGAATAAAACGTGGCCGCGTTGCTCGATTCGTCGGCGCCAAACAAATCGATGGTGACGCTGAAGTGAAAATTCAAATAGCGCTGCAAGGTGGGCAGGTCTATCACACCGGCCGCGCGCAGCAGTCCCACGTCATCAGATTTGAGTTCGTTCATCTTGGCGCAGGTGCGCTGAATAATGCGGCTGATACCCGACTCGCCGACAAACATATGGTGCGCCTCTTCGGTCAACATGAACTTGGAGGTGCGTGCCAGCGGATCGAAACTGCTCTCGGCCAATGCGCACAGCTGAAACTTGCCGTCGCGGTCGGTGAAATAGGTGAACATAAAGAAGCTCAACCAATCGGGCGTTTGCTCGTTGAAGGCTTGCAAGATGCGCGGGTTGTCTTCTTGACCGCTGCGACGCTCGAGCAGTGCCTCGGCTTCTTCACGGCCATCGCGGCCGAAATGTTTGTGCAGCAAATACACCATGGCCCACAAGTGGCGGCCTTCTTCCACATTGATTTGGAACAGGTTACGCAAGTCGTACATGCTGGGCGCGGTCAAGCCCAAATGGCGTTGTTGCTCGACAGACGCTGGCTCGGTGTCGCCTTGGGTGACGATGATACGGCGCAAATTGGCGCGGTGTTCGCCAGGAACGTCTTGCCAGGCTTTCTCGCCTTTGTGGTCACCAAAGTGGATATTGCGATCGGCTTCGCCTTGGTTGAGAAAAATACCCCAGCGATAGTCGCGCATCTTCACATGACCAAACTGCGCCCAGCCTTGTGGGTCCACGCTGACCGCGGTGCGCAAATACACCTCGCTGTCCGCCGTGCCTTCGGGGCCCATGTCGTCCCACCAGTTGATGAAGTTGGGTTGCCACTGCTCCAAAGCGCGTTGCAAAGCGCGGTCGTCGCTGAGGTTGACGTTATTGGGAATTTTTTCACTGTAATTGATGGCTGACATGGTTTCTTTCCTGGGGAAGTGAAGGAAATTAATTGGGATCTGACCCCAATTAAATGCGGTTGAAATCGAAAGCGGCTTTTTCGCCTTTGCCGTAGACCTTGAGGGCGCCTTTGTCGCCCACGGCGTTGGGGCGGTTGAAGATCCAGTTTTGCCAAGCCGACAAGCGGCCAAAAATACGGGTCTCCATAGACTCCTTTTGGCTGAAGCGCAAATTCGCTTCCAAACCGGTGAGGGAGTCAGGCGACATGGCGGCACGTTCTTCCATGGCGATACGTATTTCATCTGCCCAGTCGATGTCGTCGGGTGCGGCCGTGACCAAACCCAAAGCCAAAGCTCGGGTTGCGTCCAAGGCTTGGCCAATGACGGCGCGCACAGCTTCAAGGGGCGCGGCCTCTTCGTAAAAGCGGCGCTGCAAACGCGACTGATGATTGACCATGGGGAAGTAACCCATATTGAGTTCGCTCAAAATTAGGTGTGGCGCTGTTTCGGGCGCTTCGGGCAAAGCCAGCATATAGGCGCGGTCAGCACACAAGGCCAACTCGGCCAAAGTGCCGGCAAAGCATGAACCCTCGTCAATCAGCGCGAACAAGGAGCGCGAGGACACATCCAAACGCGCTAAAGTGCGGCGCAGCAAGCCAATGGTTTCATTCACCAACCAATGCGCTTGGTGCTGCACCAACAGCGCATCCGACTGCAGCGCAAGCGCAGCGTCGCCGGTGGTTTTCAAGAGCCAAGTGCCGATGTCGAGTTCGTTGCTGCGCAGGCAAAGAATGGCGTCATCCAACTCACGCGCCATTTGCAAGGGATACCAAGCGTCACCGGCTTGGTAAATGGCTTCTACGCTGCTGGGCAACTCCGCTTTAGGCGCAGACACGGTGACAGTGGCTGAACGCTTGGCACGGTCTATCTGCACATTCACATAACCATAGTGCAAGCCATCAGCGGTAGTGGTTTTGTGCAAAGGGTTCAA
>JABMMR010000273.1 GCA_013205525.1 Burkholderiales bacterium
CACCTTGATGGCCTTGACCATCGCCACCGGCTTTGTGGTGGATGATGCGATTGTGGTGCTCGAGAACATCACTCGGCTGCGTGAGCGGGGCATGCCGCTACGCCAAGCGTGTTTTGAAGGTTCGCGTGAGATTGGTTTTACCGTGGTGGCCATCAGCATTTCTTTGGTGGCGGTATTCATTCCGATCATGTTCATGGGCGGGGTGCTGGGTCGGCTGTTTCGTGAATTCGCGGTCGTCATGACGGCGGCGATTTTGATTTCCATGCTGGTCTCATTGACCACCACGCCCATGATGTGCGCCGCATTGCTGTCGCCCTTGAAAGCACAAGCCCGCAAGCTTCGGCCCAGCAAGTGGCTGCTGTTTTACCGGCGCAGCTTGGCTTGGGCTTTGCGCCATCAATGGTGGATGTGGTTGGTGCTGATCGCAGCGATTGCTTTGAATGTGGCGCTGTACCGCGCCATACCCAAGGGTTTTTTTCCGCAGCAAGACACGGGTCGCATTAACGGCTATATACGTGCCGACCAAAGCTCCTCGTTCCAAGCCATGCAAGAGCGCTTGCACACCATGCTGGCCATCGTGCAGTCCGATCCGGCGGTGCTCACCGTCACCGGCTTCACCGGCGAAGGGCAGCGCAATGCTGCACGCATGTTCATGACGCTCAAACCCCGCGATCAACGCGACGCCAGCGCCGAGCAAGTGGTAGCGCGTTTGCGCGCACGTTTATCCAAAGAGGCGGGCGCACGTTTGTTTTTAACGCCGGTGCAAGATATTCGGGTGGGTGCCAGGGCGTCCAATGCTGAGTACGAGTTCAGCATCAAATCCGATGATTTGGCGCAGTTGCGCGAATGGGAGCCCAAATTGCGCCGCGCCTTGGGTAAGCTCAAAGAACTGGAAGACATCAGCAACGACTACGAGGACCGCGGCTTGCAGACCTCGCTGCTGATTGACCGCGACGCGGCTGCTCGCTTGGGCTTGTCGGTGAGAACCATTGACACGGTCTTGGCCAATGCTTTCAGCCAACGCCAAATCGGCATCATTTACAACCCCTTGAACCAGTACCGTGTGGTGATGGAGTTGGCCCCGCCTTATTTGCAAAGCGCCGAGTCTTTGCGCCGCTTGCAGTTCATCAACGACAAAGGCCAAGCCGTGCCCTTTGCCAGCTTTGCCCGCATCGAGCTCACCAACACCGCTTTGTCTGTGTCGCATGAAGGTGGCGTGCCCTCGGACACCTTCAGCTTCAGCTTGGCGCCTGGCGTGTCTTTGTCGCAAGCCACCCAAGCCGTCGACCAAGCAGTGGCTCAACTCAACTTGCCGGTGTCGGTGCGCGCCAGTTTTGCCGGCACGGCTAACGCGTTTCAACAGTCGTTGGAAACCCAGCCCTGGTTGATACTGTTTGCCTTGCTCACTCTCTATTTGGTCTTGGGCGTGTTGTATGAAAACCTGCTGCATCCCCTCACGATTTTGTCGACCTTGCCGTCTGCGGGCTTGGGTGCTTTGCTCACCCTGATGGCCATGCGCACCGAGTTCAGCATCATTGCCATGATCGGCGTGATCTTGCTCATCGGTATTGTGAAAAAGAACGCGATTTTGATGATCGATGTCGCCTTGCAGCAGCAAGCCCTGGGCCGCAGCCCGGCCCAAGCGATATATGTGGCGGCGCAGCGGCGCTTGCGCCCGATTCTCATGACCACTGCGGCGGCGATGCTGGGCGCAATTCCCTTGGCCTTGGCTTTTGGCGTGGGTTCAGAATTGCGCCAGCCCTTGGGGCTGGCCGTGTTGGGGGGCTTGGTGCTAAGTCAGTTATTGACTTTGTTCACCACGCCGATTGTGTTTGTGGGCTTAGAGGCAATGCGTGGTCGTTGGCAAGGTGGTGACAAGGTGGTGGCATGAAAAACAGACAGACAGGATATTCCTATGCAGTTGTGTTGCTGTGCTTATCTTTGGCAGGATGCGGCAGTTGGTTCAAACTGCCCGCAGCAAACCAAGCACCTACCGTACGCGTGCCTGAGGCTTTTGGCGCGGCGCAAAACCCCGTGCTGGCAGGCGATGCGGTGGACCGCGCTTGGTGGACTTTGTTTCAAGACCCAGTGCTGGATGATTTGCAACAACAACTCGAGGCCGGCAATCTGAACTTGCAGGTTTTGTCGGCCAAGGTGCGTCAAGCCCAGGCCAGCGTAGCGGCCGCGCAAGCGAGTTTGTTTCCCAGTGTCTCGCTGAATGCGGGTGCCGGACGCTCGGTCAGCGCCGCCGGTGGCACATCCTCCAACAGCTTAAGTCTTGGCTTGCCCTTGACGTGGGAGATCGATGTCTGGGGTCGTATTGACGCCCAAACGCAGGTGGCCAAAGCCAATTTACAAGCCAGTCGAGAGGACATGGCGCTGGCACGTTTGTCTGCCCAAGCCAGCTTGGTGCAAATCTATATCGCTTTGCGAACCGCCGAGCGCCAACAAGCTGTGCTTGAACTTGCACAAGCGGCGTATGAGCGTGCTTTGACCTTGACACGCTACCGCTATGAGGCGGGCGTGGTGTCTGCCGGCGATGTGGCCCAAGCCGAGTCGCAATGGCAAAGCGCAGTGGCGCAAGGCATAGATGTGCAAACCACCAGGCAGCAACTCAGCCACAGCTTGTC
>JABMMR010000274.1 GCA_013205525.1 Burkholderiales bacterium
ATGTCTTTTTGGGTGGTGACGTCGAGTGCGGTGGTGGGCTCGTCACAAATCAAAAGCGCAGGCTTCATGATCATGGCCATGGCGATGACGATGCGCTGGCGTTGCCCGCCGCTTAATTGGTGCGGGAAGCTGTGCCACATGCGCTCAGGCTCGGGCAGTCGCACTTGCGCCAGCATGTGCAATACCGCTTCACGGCGTTGGCTGGCGGAGTCACGGGTGTGGGTGCGCAGCAGCTCATCGATTTGCTCGCCGCAGCGCATCACAGGGTTGAGCGCGGTCATCGGTTCTTGAAACACCATGCCCATGGCGCGAGCGCGCAAGCTGCGCAAACGCGCTTGGCTGGCGTCAAGCAAGGACTCGCCTTGCAACTTCAGGCTGCCGCCCGCCACTTTCAACTCAGCAGCTAGCAGTCCCATGACGGTGGTGGCCAGCACCGATTTGCCCGAACCCGACTCGCCGACCACGCACAAGGTTTCCCCCGCGTGCAGCTGCAAACTGATGTTGTGCAAAGCCATGGGGCGGTCTGCGCCAGCAGGCAGTGCCACGCTCAATTTGTCGATATGCAATACCAGCTCAGCCATCAACCCACCCGCTTGGCAAATTTGGGGTCCAGCACATCGCGCAAACCATCGCCCAACAAATTGATGGCCAACACCGTGGGCACCAAGAACAGGGCGGGGAACAGCACATTGCCCGGCTGCTGGCTGAACTGCACCCGACCCTCGGCCATGATGTTGCCCCATGTAGGTACATCGGGGGGCAAGCCCAGACCCAAGAAACTCAAAATCGCTTCGGTCAACACCGCCGACGCAGCCACAAACGTGCCTTGCACCAACAGAGGCGCCATGGCATTGGGCAGAATGTGTCGCCACAAAATGATGGCTGTGGGCGTGGCCAAAGCACGGGCGGCTTCCACATACGGTTCTTCGCGCAGGGTCAGCACCAAGGAGCGCACCAAGCGGGTGACACGCGGCACTTCGGGTATGGCAATCGCAATTACGACGGTTGCCACATTCGCACCCATTGCCGCCACCAAGGCAATCGCCAACAGCACAGCGGGTATGGCCATCAAGCCGTCCATGAAGCGCATGAGCAGCATGTCTATGCTGCGGAAATACCCCGCCAACATGCCGCACAGCCCACCCAAACCCAGCGCCAACACAGCGGTGGCCATGCCCACCACCAAAGAGATGCGGCTGCCATACAGCACGCGGCTGTAGATATCGCGGCCAAAGTTATCCGTGCCCAGCCAAAAGGTGTGTGCCACCACCTGACCATCGGGCAGCGCAAATTCGCCAGCCAAACCCGCGGCTTTGTTGATGTGGTTAGCGTCCATGGCGGCGGGGTCGACGGTGCCCAGCCAAGGCGCCAGCAAAGCGACTGTCACCATGAAAGCGATCACGGCCACGCCAAAGCGCACCGAGCCGTGGTCCCACAAGCGGCGTTGCAGCGTGGCCATCAGTGGCGAATCCTCGGGTCTAAAAAAACATAGCTCACATCCACCAGCAAATTGATGAACACATAGCTGAAGGAGAAAAACAGCACCAGCCCTTGAATGACAGGAAAGTCGCGGTTGAGCACCGCGTCGACGGTCAGCGAACCCAGGCCCGGAATCGCGTAGACAGTTTCTGTGACCACCACCCCGCCGATCAGCAAAGCCACGCCAATGCCAATCACCGTCACGATGGGTACCGCCGCATTCGCCAAAGCATGGCGCAACAGCACCGCCATCTCGCCAATCCCTTTGGCGCGTGCGGTGCGTATATAGTCTTCGCTCAAAGCTTCAGAGACGCTGGCGCGGGTCATGCGCGCAATCAAGGCGATATAGATGGTGCCCAAAGTCAGCCACGGCAAAATGAGTTGGCGCAACCACTCCCACACACTGCCCGCTTGCGCCCCGAACAAGGGCTTATAGCCTTGCACCGGCAACCATTGCAATTGAATAGCAAAGACGTAAATCAAGCCATAGGCAATGACAAACACAGGCACTGAAAAACCCGCCACCGAAAACGCCGACAGCGCGCGGTCCAGCCAGCCGCCCATGCGCCACGCCGCCCAGGTGCC
>JABMMR010000275.1 GCA_013205525.1 Burkholderiales bacterium
GATCCACTGTGCCGTTTTGGGCAATGTCACCACCGTAGAGCACAAAGTCAGGTTGAATTTCTAACGCATTGACCTGAGCGACGGCATCTTCCAGTTGCAAGTCGAATTTGTGGCCCTCTTGACTGAATAAATGAGAGTCACTGATCATGGCCATTCTGAAAGGCGTCACCTTTTTAGATCCGGCGTGGACCAAATCGATAACACCTAGGTTGATGCCGGCCGCGCTCGCGACCAAAGTTGATAAACCGGCTTTACCTGTGAGGCCTAAAAAATCTCGTCTGCTGTGATCGTTCTTTGTGTCCATATTGTCTCCAAATAATGGTTGTTACCCAAATTAGTTACAGAAATGTGTAACGCTGGACTGACATAGTATGTTCAAATGAAGCAAACATAAAATTGAATGTTTTTAAGGTCAGTAACTAAAAATTAAATATCAGATATCCCGAAAACCATTTATAAATAGCAGTATGTCACTTCAAAAATCAAGCAATATCAAGCACTTGCTTACTTTTCAAAAAGTCGCCCGTTCTGGCAATGTCAGCATGGCCGCCTCTGAGCTTTTTTTGAGCCAATCGGCGACATCGATTCAGTTAGCCAATTTAGAGGCCGCCGTTGGCACCAAGCTGATCAGTCGAAACGGGCGGGGCGTGCGACTGACGGATGCGGGCCAAAAATTACTGGTTTTGAGTGATCGCATGTTGGCCTTGTGGCAAGAAATCAGCGATGAAATGGAGTCTTATTTAGGCGATTTTTCAGGCACTTTGCGTATAGGCGCGGTGACCACGGCCGAGTATTGGTTGCCGCATGTGTTGGTCAAGTTTGTCAATGCCCACCCCAATGTCAAACTCAAGTTGCAAGTGGCCAATAAAGAGGAGATTGTTCGCAGCTTGGCTGCCGACGAAATTGATTTGGCGGTCATGGGAAATCCGCCTGAGGAAATCCAAGTGATGGCCCAAAGTTTTGCCAACAACCCGACCGCATTCATAGCCTCACCTCAGCACCCGTTGATGCAGCACGCGCAAGTCAGTATGGCGATGTTAGCCAATGCGCAAATGCTGGTGCGGGAAAAAGGCTCGGGTGCGCGCGCCTCGCTAGAGAAAATTTTCAAAGCAGAAGGCTTGAAGCTTCAAATTGGATCTGAACTCTCTAGTAACGAGTCCATCAAACAAATGTGCATTGCTGGCTTGGCGCCAGCCTACTTGTCTTTGCATTCGTGTGCGCTAGAAATACGCGCGGGCTTGTTGGCGGTGCTGCCCTTGGAGAACAACCCATTGAACCGACGCTGGTTTGTGGTGCATACGCAGAACAAGTCTCTCTCAAGAGTGGCAACTGTTTTCATGGCCGATTTAATCGACAACGGCGCCACAGAAATAGACCGTCAGTTAGAGAACATGTCCCAAATGCCCGTGGAGAGTTTGGTGGGCTGGCGCATCCCATCACTCGCATCGGTTTTGTCTTGAACTAAAAACCCCCCGCTAGGCGCGAACCTTGCGGGGGGTTTCAGTTTTGATTGAAGGCCACAGGCCTTCAGGCAAAGCCGTGAGGTTGGGGAATTACATGCCCATGCCGCCCATGCCGCCCATACCACCCATGTCACCGCCGCCCATGCCGCCCATAGAGCCTGCATCGTCTTTCGGTGCTTCAGCAATCATGGCTTCGGTGGTCAACATCAATGAAGCCACAGAGGCTGCGTTTTGCAGCGCAGTGCGGGTCACTTTGGTGGGGTCCAAAATGCCCATTTCGATCATGTCGCCATAGGTGTCGTTGGCAGCATTGAAGCCATAGTTGCCTTTACCGGCTAACACAGCATTGACGACCACTGAAGGCTCGCCACCGGCGTTGTAGACAATTTCGCGCAAAGGAGACTCAACCGCCTTCAACACCAGTTTGATACCAGCGTCTTGGTCGGGGTTGTCGCCTTTGATGACGCCAGCCGCTTGACGGGCACGCAGATAGGCCACGCCGCCGCCAGCCACGATGCCTTCTTCAACGGCCGCGCGGGTCGCGTGCAACGCATCTTCAACACGGGCTTTTTTCTCTTTCATTTCCACTTCGGTGGCAGCGCCAACCTTGATGACGGCTACACCGCCAGCCAACTTGGCCACGCGCTCTTGCAGCTTTTCGCGGTCGTAGTCGGAGGTGGCTTCTTCGATTTGCACGCGGATTTGTTTGACACGTGCTTCGATGTCAGCAGCTGCACCTGCGCCATCAATGATGGTGGTGTTTTCTTTGCCCACTTCGATGCGCTTGGCAGAGCCCAGATC
>JABMMR010000276.1 GCA_013205525.1 Burkholderiales bacterium
ATGACTTGTGCAGTGTCTGCCACCCAAGCTGTGGGGTCGATCTGGGGGGAGTGGTCGTCTAGTTGATAAATAGCCATGGTGTAGTTGTTCGCTTAAGGTTTCTACAATTGTAGAGATGGAAATGAGAGAAGCCGCTTACAGCGCATTGTGCGAAGCCCAAGCCGCTGACAAAGTGCAGGCGGTGCAACTGCTTTGGGCCCAGCGTGAAACACTGACTTTGGATACCCAAGCCCTGATGCAAGACGCCAGCCACAAGGCGCCAGGTCGACCCGATAAACCGCTGCTGCAAAACCCGCAACAAGTGCCACAGCGTTCGGTGCACACCGACAAAGGTTTAGCGGCTTTGGTGCACTCGGTCTGCCATATCGAATTCAATGCCATCAACTTGGCGCTAGACGCGGTTTGGCGCTTCGCTGGTTTGCCGCACAACTATTACCAAGACTGGCTCAGCGTGGCCTATGAAGAGTCCACCCATTTTGTGCTGCTGCAAAACTTGTTAGGGCAAATGGGTTATGCCTATGGCGACTTCGCCGCCCACGACGGTTTGTGGTCTATGTGCGAAAAAACCGCTGACGATGTCCTCGCACGCATGGCCTTGGTACCGCGCACCTTGGAAGCGCGGGGCTTGGATGCCACGCCGCTGATACAAGCCAAATTGTTGTTGTCCTCTTCCCCCCATGCCACTGCTTTTCAGTCGGTGCTGGGCACCATTTTGCGTGACGAAGTGGGTCATGTGGCGATAGGCAACCACTGGTTTCGGTACCTGTGTGCTGCGCAAGGCCTTGACCCTTTAGACCACTACCCTGCCTTGGTTGAGCGCCATGCCGCACCGCGCTTGAAGCCCCCCTTCAACTCCTCAGCGCGCTTGGCGGCGGGTTTCACCCAAGAGGAAATTGACTGGCTGATGGCGCAACGCCTCACAGCGCCTACCCACGTACACAACTAGCCGCGGGGATGGTGTTGCGCATGCAGGGCTTTGAGCCGCTCTTTGGCCACATGGGTGTAAATGGTGGTGGTGGAAATATCTGAATGCCCCAAGAGCATTTGCACCGCACGCAAATCTGCGCCATGGTTGAGCAAGTGGGTGGCAAAAGCATGGCGCAAAGTGTGCGGCGACAGGGGCACATGGATATCGGCCAAGAGCGCGTATTTTTTAATCAACTTCCAAAACATCACCCGCGACATGGCCGCGCCACGCTGGGTGACGAACACCGCAGGCGCATTGTGCTTACCCAGCAGCGCAGGGCGTGATTGGTTAAGGTATTTCTCCAAGCTGTCTGCAGCTTCTTCGCCAAATGGCACCAGACGTTCTTTGTTGCCTTTGCCGGTGATGCGCAGCACGCCTTCGCGTAAATTAAGCGAAAGCATGGGCAGGTCGACCAACTCGCTGACGCGCAAACCACTGGCGTAGAGTAACTCCAACATGGCGCGGTCGCGCAGGCCCAAATCGGTCTCAGTAGCGGGGGCTGACAGCAATGCCTCGACCTGCGTCTCGCTCAAGGTTTGGGGGAAACGCGTGGCTTGTCGCGCAGTGAGTAATTTCAGAGTGGGGTCTAGGCTTAAGTGTTTTTCACGCAAAGCCCATCGGTAAAACCGCCGCAACACGGTCAAGCGCCGGTTGGCAGTGCTGGCGCGGGTGTGGGCGTGTTGATCGGCAAAATAAGCTTGCACATCATGTTCGCCAGCAATTTCCAGTTGCAAAGATTGCGCCTCTAACCACTGGGCAAAAGCTTGTATGTCGCGCCTGTAGGCTGACAAGGTGTTGGTCGACAAGCCGTCTTCCAGCCACAGGGCACCCATAAAAATTTCCACCAGGGGGTGGGGCTTAGTCAAGGTGGAGCTTTTGGGCATAGACGACCTTTTTGTAAACCTCGAACTCGGCCTTTAATTGCTGCGCAAATTGCTCTGGGGTATTGCCAATCACCTTGGAACCCGTGGCTTCGATGCGCTTGATCACCGCTGGGTCTTGCAGCACTTTAAGCAGTGCAGCATTGAGCTTTTGCACCAACTCCTTGGGCATGGCCTTGGGGCCGTAAATGCCGTAAAAAGCAGGACGGTTGACGGGCTCCAAGCCCAGCTCTTTGAAAGTGGGAACACCTGGCAAATCGGCCAGTCGCTCGGGCGCGGCCACCGCCATGGCCAGCAGTCGTTTGTCCTTGATGTGCGGCAGGGCCGAGGGCAGGTTGTCAAAAATAATCATCACCTGCCCACCCACCGTGTCGCGTAAAGCTGGGCCACCGCCGCTGTAGGGAATGTGCACGATGAAGGTTTGCGTCAGGCTTTTGAACAACTCCATTTGCAAATGACCGATGCCGCCCGTGCCCGAAGACGCGTAGTCGTAATGCCCGGGCTTGCGCCTTAACTCGGTCAGAAATCCAGCAAAGTCTTTGGCGGGAAATGCGGGGTTAACCGCCAGCACATTGGGTGTGGCGGCCATGTTGATGATGGGCGAAAAATCCTTCAACGGGTCATAGGGAACTTTGGGGTTGATAGCGGGATTGGTCGAGGTACTTGATGCTGTAGCCAAGCCCAAGGTATAGCCGTCCGCTGGAGCGCGCGCCAGTTCTGCCGCGCCGATGACGCCACCACCGCCTGCTTTGTTGTCCACCACCAGCGCTTGCCCCAGCAACTTGCCCAAGGGCTCGGCGATGATTCGCGCCATCAAGTCGGTGGTGCCGCCAGCAGCAAAAGGCACGATCAAGCGAATCGGCTTGCTGGGGTAGGTTTGCGCCATCGCCTGTGGGCAGAGCAAGCTGCAGACCACCGCAAAGAGAGCACACAGTCTTTTCATACGACCACCGGTTCGGGCTCCAAGCGAATACCAAAACGCTCGTACACGCTGGTTTGAATGGCTTGCGCCAAGGTCACCACTTCGCCGCCTGTGCAAGGCTGGGCCGCACCGCCTTTGTTGACGATCACCAAAGCTTGTTTTTCATAGACCGCGGCATTGCCCACCGATTTACCGCGCCAGCCACAAGCATCGATTAACCAAGCCGCAGCCAACTTAAACCGCCCATCGGCCAATTGGTAATGCACCAAACGTGGTTCGCGCGCGATGATGTCTTGGCATTGGTCTGCGGTAACCGTGGGGTTTTTGAAAAAGCTGCCTGCGTTGCCAATGACGGCCGGGTCGGGCAACTTGGCGCGTCTTATTTCGCAGACCCAGTCAAACACCTGTTGCGCGCTGGGTTGAGCCACGCCTTTTTGCGCCTGCTTTTTTTCTAAATCGGCATAGCTGATTTCAGCCTTCCATTTTTTGGGTAAGCGAAAACGCACTTGGGTGATGAGCGCGCGACCCAACAATCCCAAGTCGCGGCTGTCAGTGGCAGCGTGTTTGAACACCGAGTCGCGGTAGCCAAAAGCGCATTGCGCCGCGTCAAGGGTGAACTGTTGGCCGGTGTGCAAATCGACCGCATCTAGGGATTCAAAACGGTCTTGTAACTCCACGCCGTAAGCGCCAATGTTTTGCACTGGTGAGGCTCCTACCAAGCCTGGGATCAGGGCCAAGTTTTCCAAACCAGGCCAGCCTTGCGCCAGTGTCCAAGCCACGAATTCATGCCAATCTTCCCCAGCAGCGGCTTGCACCACCCAAGCTTTGTCATCTTCAGACACAAGTTGGCAGCCCTTGAGTTCGACCTTGATGACCAAGCGCTTGATGTCGCCGGTGATCACGATGTTGCTGCCCCCACCCAAAATGAAATGCGCTTCGCGGCTGAGCACGGGGTCGCCCAGCAAGGCTTGGACATCGTCCATGGTGCGCAGGCGCAGCAGTCGCTCGGCTCGGGCGGCGATGCCAAAGCTGTTGTGCGCTTGCAGGGGAACGTTGGTCTCGATAATCATGTGAGAATTGTCGCACCCTGAACTCCTGAAGTCTCAACCATGCCCTCTTTTGATACTGTTTGCGAAGCCGACTTGGTTGAAGTGAAAAATGCTGTCGACAATACAGCCAAGGAAATCGGCACCCGTTTCGATTTCAAAGGCACCTCGGCCGCCATCGAACTCAAAGAAAAAGAGATCACGCTGATTGGCGACAGCGACTTTCAGTTGCAGCAAATCGACGACATCTTGCGAAATAAGCTGGCCAAGCGAAATGTAGATGTGCGCTTTCTCGACAAAGGCGACGTGCAAAAAATGGGCGGTGACAAGGTCAAGCAAGTGGTGAAAGTGCGCAACGGCATTGCCAGCGAAGACGCCAAAAAAATTCAGCGCATCATCAAAGACAGCAAGCTCAAAGTGCAGGCAGCTATTCAGGGCGAGTCCATACGGGTGACGGGTGCCAAGCGCGACGACTTGCAAGCCGCCATGGCCTTGATTCGCAAGGACATCACGGAACTGCCGCTGAGCTTCGACAACTTTCGTGATTAAGCTTCCGACCTAAATTCACGCTTTAGCCACCCGCCATGGGGACGCATTTTGCTGCTCTTTCGCTCACAAAATGGTCCCCATGACGTGCGGCTCCCATGTAATTTTTTGCTTGCCGAACATGGTGGGTCGGATCGACGCGAACATTGCAGCTTTGCTGCAGTGAAAGGAGAACGAGCCCACCGTGGTTGGCAAGCTTAAGTGCAAATTAATTGGGATCTGACCCCGATTGTTCCGATTGTTCCGATTTTTTGCCCCCGATGCGGCTTTCTTCGCCGCGCAAGAGTTTGGCGATATTGGCTTGGTGTCGCCACATCAGCACCGCGCTCATGACCGCCACAGCCAGCAAGACGCGGTCGTCGGCAAGCCAAGCCACTTGGTTGCCGAAAAAGTAATAGACCGGTGCAAACACTGCAGCTGCCAGCGCTGCCAGCGAGGAATAGCGAGAAAAATACGCCACGATCAACCAAGTGGCCAAGGTCGCCAAGCCCAAAAAAGGCTCGATGCCTAACAACACTCCCGCCGCTGTGGCCACACCCTTGCCGCCTTGGAAGCGAAAAAAAACCGGCCACACATGGCCCACAAACGCCGCCAAAGCCACCATGGCCATAGTGCCTGCGCCTAGGCCGTAGCTGGCACCTTCATGGACCACCGCCCAAACCGGTAGCCAACCCTTGACACCGTCGAGCAGCAAGGTCAGCACCGCGGCCAACTTGTTGCCCGAGCGCAGCACATTGGTGGCCCCTGGGTTTTGACTGCCGTAAGAGCGCGGGTCGGCCAAGCCCATGAAGCGGCTGACCACCACGGCGAATGACACAGAGCCGATCAGGTAGGCCAACACAACAGCCAAAGCAGGATGCAAAATTTCGAAAGGAATGTCCATGGCTTAAATGGCGGGGTCGCGCAACTCCCAGCGGATCGCATCAATCGCAGCCAAGACCTCGGGCGAGAGCTTGGTGCCCCAAGCGTTCAGGTCTTCGTCGAGTTGCGCCTTGGAGGTCACACCAATGATGGTGCTGGCCACGCGCCAGTTGGTATAGCAAAACGCCAGTGCCAATTGGGTGGGCGTCATGCCGTTCTCACGCGCCAAAGCGTTGTAGCGACGGGCGGCTTCCAATGCCTCTGGGCGGCCCCAACGCTGCTTGCGCATGCTTTCATACTTGGCGATGCGGCCCTCTTTGGGAGCACCCTCGCCCATGAATCCCGATGCATCGTATTTACCTGTCAGCAAGCCAAAACCCAGCGGCGAATAAGCCAGCAAAGACACATCCAAGCGGTGCATGGTTTCGTCTAAGCCGTTGTCCAAAATGCGGTTAATCAGGCAATACACGTTTTGCACGGCAGCCACGCGTGGCAACTTGTGCTGTTCGGCCAGGCGCACAAACTCGTGCACGCCGTAAGAGGTTTCATTGGACAAACCTATGTAGCGCACCTTACCGGCCTTGACCAACTGGCTCATGGCCTCCAACTGCTCGTGGATGGAGGTGACGGACCGCTCTTTGCTGGGCTCGTAGTACATGGCGCCGAAAATGGGCGCATGGCGCTCGGGCCAATGGATTTGGTACAGGTCAATCACATCAGTTTGCAGGCGCTTCAAACTCGCGTCGCACGAGGCCACAATGTCGGCCGCTGTCATGCCTTCACCGGCACGCACCCAAGGCATGCCACGCGAGGGGCCGGCCACCTTGGTAGCCAGTACGATTTTTTGGCGCATACCCGGGCGCTTGGCTAGCCAGTTGCCAATATAGGTTTCGGTGAAGCCGTAGGTGTCGGCGGTGGGCGGCACGGCGTACATCTCGGCGGTGTCAAAGAAATTCACACCGCGCTCCATGCTGTGGTCCATGATGGCGTAGCTGCTAGCTTCGTCCACTTGTTGACCAAAAGTCATGGTGCCCAAGCAGATGGGGGTGACGTGCAAATCGCTTTGACCCAAGCGAACGGGGGTGAGGTTGAGCGTGTTCATGGGGCGGAGTTTACGTGGGCTGGCATGGGGATAAACAAGGACAGCTAAGAAGAAGACTTTGGCGGAGAATGCGACCATGAAGATAAGCAACTCCCCACTTACCGCCATCGTCACAGGCGCCGCACGCGGCATAGGCTTGGCCACCACACAACTTTTTTTGGCCAAGGGCTACCAAGTGGCCATGGTCGACCGCGACGCCGAAGAACTGCACCGCGCCGCGCAGGCGCTGCAAAACGTGCTCCCTGTGGACTGCGATGTGTCTGCCGAATCCCAAGTGGCGGCCATGGTGCAAAGCGTACTTGGCTGGTCAGGGCGCATTGACGCACTGGTGAACAACGCGGGAGTTGCCGACTTCGGCCCGATTGAAGAAACCACGTTTGCGCGCTGGCAAACCGTGATGCGCACCAACTTAGACGGCGTGTTTTTGTGCTCGCAAGCGGTCATTCCCGCTCTGCGCCAAAGCCGTGGTGCCATCGTCAATATTGGTTCCATCTCTGGTCTGCGGGCCTCTACCCTGCGCGTAGCCTACGGCACATCCAAAGCAGCGGTCATACACATGACCAAGCAGCAGGCGGTGGAGTTGGGCGAATACGGCATTCGGGTCAACTGTGTTTCCCCTGGACCGGTGAAAACCAAGCTGTCCATGGCAGTGCACAGCCCCGAAATCATCAGCGCTTACCACGACGCGATTCCGCTTAACCGTTATGGCAGCGAAGCCGAGATTGGCCGCGTGATCGTGTTTTTGGCGTCTGAAGAAGCCAGCTACCTCACCGGCCAAGTGGTGGCGGTGGACGGCGGCTTTGAGGCAACAGGGGTGGGCTTGCCGGCGCTCAGGGTTTGAGTTCTTTGGCATTGCTGAGGCGTTCTTCCTCTTGCAGTCGCAACACCCGCCTCTGCACCTTGCCGGTGGTGGTCATGGGCAAGGCGGCGATGAACTCAATTTCTTTCGGATATTCATAGGGTGCCAGCAGGCCGCGCACATGCTGTTGCAGCTCTTGCACCAAGGCGTCTGAGGCTGCAAAGCCAGCCGACAACACCACATAGGCTTTCACCACATTCCCGCGCTCGGCGTCGGGTTTGGGCACCACCGCAGCGTTGGCGACAGCGGGATGTTTCACCAAGCAATTTTCAATTTCACTGGGCCCTATGCGGTAGCCGGCGGCTTTGAACACATCGTCAGCGCGACCTTGGTACCAGAGGTAGCCTTCAGCGTCGCGGGTGGCCAAGTCACCGGTGCGGCACCAATCGCCTGTGTATTTGCGCGCGGTGGCTTCGGGTTGTTTCCAATAGCCGAGAAAGAAAATCGGGTCGGGGTCGCCGTGCTGGTCCAATCGGTGCAAGGCCACGTCGCCAGGCACACCCACAGCGCACTCCTTGCCTTCTTCATCGATAACCGCCACACGGTGACCTGGATAGGCGCGGCCCATGCTGCCCGCCCGTGCCGGCCAACCCACGCCGTCA
>JABMMR010000277.1 GCA_013205525.1 Burkholderiales bacterium
CAATGAAGAGCTGCTTTCGCTGGTGCGTTGGCGACTGCACTACATCGCTCAACGCCGCGAAGACCGTTTGGTATTTGATTTGCAAACCTCGGTGTCGCAAGACCTGGGACTGGCCCCCTCACCCACTGAACAGCGTCACGCCCGACGTGCCAGTGAGGCGCTGATGAAACACTATTACTGGGCCGCCAAAGCGGTGACGCAGCTCAACCAAATCGTTCACCTGAATATGCAGGAATGGTTGTTCGAGCAAACCACCGCCCATCCACCCCGCCCTTTGAATGAGCGGTTTGCGGATAAATCGGGCATGCTTGATGTGCTGGATGACAACCTATACCAACGCCATCCTGAAGCCATTTTGGAAACGTTTTTGCTCTACCAAGAAACTTTAGGCATCAAGGGTTTTTCAGCCCGTACCTTGCGCGCTTTGTACAACGCTCGGTCTTTGATGGATGCGGCGTTTCGCCGCAGCCCCGTCAACCGAGAAATGTTCATGCGCATACTGCAAACCCCGCAAGGCATCACCCATGCCATGCGTTTGATGAACCAGACTTCGGTGCTGGGGCGTTACCTGTGGGTGTTCAGGCGCATCGTCGGGCAAATGCAGCATGACTTGTTTCATGTCTATACCGTGGACCAGCATATTTTGATGGTGCTGCGCAATGTGCGGCGCTTTTTCATCGTCGAGCATGCCCATGAATACCCTTTTTGTTCGCAACTGGCCGCGGGTTGGGAGCAACCTTGGATTTTGTATGTAGCTGCGCTTTTTCACGATATTGCCAAGGGCCGCGGCGGCGACCACTCCGATTTGGGCGAGCAAGACGTACGTGTTTTTTGCCGCCACCATGGTGTCTCTAAAGACGACACCCAATTGATTGCGTTTTTGGTGCGCGAACACCTGACCATGAGCCGTGTCGCACAAAAAGAAGACTTGAGTGACCCAGAAGTGATTCAGGGTTTTTGTCAACGGGTGGGTTCAGAGCGCTATTTGCGAGCGCTTTATTTATTGACCGTAGCGGATATTCGCGGCACCAGTCCCAAGGTGTGGAATGCGTGGAAAGGCAAATTGCTCGAAGACCTTTACCGCGCAAGTGCAGCCGTGCTGGGTGGGCAAACCCACGACCCCGATGCCGTGGTGGAGACCCGCAAGCGCCAAGCCTTGGAAACCCTCAACCTGTATGCCATGCCTTTTGAATCACATAAAGATTTATGGGCTACTTTGGATGTGGGCTATTTCATGCGCCACGAAGCAGCAGACATTGCTTGGCATACCCGTCAGTTATCGCGTCCTTTGGCGCTGGCCAAAGCCGCAGGCGTCGCGCCCAGTGTGACCGTCAAAGCCCGTGTATCGCCCTTGGGCGAAGGCCTGCAGGTGATGGTCTACACGCCCGATCAAACCGATTTGTTTGCGCGAATTTGCGGCTATTTCGACCAAGCCGGCTTTAGCATTTTGGATGCCAAAGTGCATACCGCACGCAATGGCTTTGCGATCGACACTTTCCAAGTGATCACCGCTATGCACGACACCCACTACCGAGAATTGACGGTGATGGTGGAAAACGATTTAAAGCAAGCGATAGAGACTGCTGGCCCCTTGCCCAAGGCATCAAAGGGTCGGGTTTCAAGACGTGTGAAGAGTTTTCCTGTGGCACCGCGCGTGAGTTTGCAGCCCGATGAAAAAGCCCAACGCTGGCTGTTGACCATTTCAGCCAGTGACCGCGTGGGCTTGCTGTACGGCGTCGCGCAAGTCTTGGCGCATCACCATATCAATGTGTTGCTGGCCAAAGTAACAACGCTGGGCGAGCGTGTGGAAGACACTTTTTTAATTGATGGCGCGGCTTTGCAACACAACCGCCAGCAACTCGATTTGGAAACCGAGTTGCTGGGCGTCATGGGTCAGCACTAGTCTGGGTCACGGCGCGCGCCAACCACGCCGCGCCGCGCACCCCTGAGGAGTCACCATGCTGCGCTTTGCGCACCGGTGTTTGCACGGTTTTGCTGAAAGCATGGCGCAAAATTTCAGCCTGAATAGGCAGGTAAATTTCATCTACATTGCTCATGCCACCGCCCAAGACAATGCAGTCGGGGTCGAGAAAATTGATGACCTGCGCCAAACCGCGACCCAAACGCTGGATATAAAGCACCCAACTGGCTTGGGCATGGGTGTCTCCCTCTCGCATGGCTTGAATAATCTCTAAGGCAGATAAATTTCCCCCGTAGCGCCGCGCATGGTCACTTGCAAAACCGCTGGCGCTGATCCATGTCTCCATACAACCCACTTGGCCACACCAACACGGCGGCGCCTGCAGTTCTTCGGGTGTTGGCCAAGGCAAAGGGTTATGCCCCCATTCACCGGCAATGGCATGACGACCCTTCCAAGCCTGACCCGCCAAGGCAATACCGCCGCCACAACCAGTTCCCAAGATCGCCGCAAACAAGACCTGACTGCCCTGCCCCGCGCCATCCGTGGCTTCGCTCACAGCCAAACAGTTGGCGTCGTTTTGCACCGGCACCTGACATTGCAGCAGTTGCTGCAAATCGGATTGAAACAGCTGGCCGTTAAGCACCACGGTATTTGCACCGCGTACCCTGTGTGTGTCCGGGTCTAGGCAACCAGGAATGCCACATCCCACAGCCTCTGTAGGGGCAAGACCTGTATGCGCAAGGGCGGTCTTCACCAAGTCTGCGATGGTGTGCAAAATAGCTTGGTAGTCATGGCTTGGGGTGGGACGGCGATGTCTGAACAAAAACTGGCCGTTGGCATCCAACACCGCCACCTCGGTTTTGGTGCCCCCCAGATCAACGCCTATGTAGGCAGTCATGCCACAGGCTTGAGCAATACCAACAGGCCGGCCTCGTTGAGCACTGGAATATTCAATCTCAAGGCTTTTTCCAGCTTACTGCCCGCAGCCTCGCCAGCAATCACCCCAGTGGTTTTCTTGCTCACACTGCCCGCTACTTTGGCACCCGCCGCTTCAAGCAAGCTCTGGGCTTGTTCGCGGGACAAAGTGGGCAAGGTGCCGGTGATGACGTAAGTGTGCCCCGTCAGCGGCAAATCCAGTCTGCCCTGCGGGTCAGCTTCCGGCCAAAGCACGCCACACGCTTGTAACTGCTCCACCACTTCGCGGTTATGCGCTTGGTCGAAGAAGGTGCGCAAGCTTTGCGCGACAACCGGTCCGACATCGTGCACTTGCAGCAACTGCTCGATACTGGCATTCATGATGGCATCGATGCCGCCAAAGTGACGCGCCAAGTCCTTGGCGGTCGCCTCGCCCACATGCCGAATACCCAAGCCAAACACAAAGCGCGGCAGAGTGGTGGATTTGGATTTCTCTAAACTGCTCAGCAAATTGTGGGCCGATTTTTCGCCCATACGCTCCAAGCTGGCCAAATGGCTAAAACCCAGTTTGTAGACATCGGCCAAGGTCTTGACCAGACCAGAGTCCACCAGTTGATCGACCAGCTTCTCTCCCAAATCTTCAATTTCCACGGCCCGGCGGTGGGCGAAATGCAAAATGGCCTGCTTTTGCTGGGCGCTGCAAAAAAGCCCACCCGTACAGCGGTAGTCGGCCTCACCTTCTTCGCGCACGGCTTGGCTGGCGCACACGGGGCAATGCCTTGGCATGGTGAACACCGTCGCCTGATTCAGCCTTTTTTCAATTAAGACAGAAACCACTTCGGGAATCACATCCCCTGCTCGGCGCACCACCACCGTGTCGCCCACCCGCACGTCTTTGCGTCGCGCTTCATCTTCGTTGTGCAAAGTGGCATTGGTCACCGTCACGCCGCCTACAAACACGGGGGCCAGTTTGGCCACCGGTGTGAGCTTGCCGGTGCGCCCGACTTGAATATCGATGGCCAGCACCGTGGTCAACTCCTCTTGGGCTGGAAATTTATGTGCCACCGCCCAACGCGGCTCGCGGCTGACCATGCCCATTAGGCCTTGTTGGTCTATGCGGTTGACTTTGTAAACCACGCCATCGATATCAAAAGGCAATTGATCGCGCAGCTTGGCAATCTGCGCATGAAATTGCACCAAGCCTTGCGCGCCACTCACGGTTTGGGTTTGTTCGGCCACCGCAAAGCCCCATGCTTTGAGGCATTGCAGCACCTCGGCTTGCGAGCCATAGTCTTGTAGACCCCACAAAGTGGCTTCCAAGGGCGTGAGCGCTTGGGGTTTTGGAGGGTGAAAGTGCAAGGCATACGCAAAAAAACTCAAAGGTCTTTGGGCGGCAATTTGCGGGTCGAGTTGACGCACCGCGCCGGCTGCGGCGTTGCGCGGGTTGACAAAGGTTTTCTCGTTTTTGATACCCGCCGCAATGCGGTGTCGTTGGCGTTCATTCAGGGCTTCAAAATCATCGCGGCGCATGTAGATTTCACCGCGAACTTCCACATCGGGCGGGGCTTGAGGCGAGAGCCGCAGCGGGATTTGCCCAATCGTGCGGATATTGTGGGTCACGTCTTCGCCGGTTTCACCGTCGCCACGGGTGGCGGCTTGCACCAAAACATGGTTGTTGTAGCGCAAGCTGATCGCCAAACCGTCAAATTTCAACTCAGCCACATAAGCCACAGCAGCGTCGCTTTCGCTGAGTTGCAGCTGCTTGCGCACCCTTTGGTCAAACGCCACAGCGCCTTGGTCGGTGATGTCGGTTTCGGTATGAATGCTGAGCATGGGCACCCGGTGGGGCACGCTGGCAAAGGCGTCCACTGCGGCGGCGCCTACGCGCTGCGTCGGGGAGTCGGGTGTGAGCAGTGCGGGGTCAGCCGCCTCTATGGCTTGCAGCTCTTTGAACAGCCGGTCGTATTCGGCGTCGGGGATGCTGGGCGCATCCAGCACGTAGTAGCGGTGGGCATGAGCGTTTAAAAGTTGCCGCAGTTGAGCTGCTCGGTCTTGCATGAATTGCCTAGCTGAACAAGCGGCGCGCCTGCAAAGAGCCCGCCGCCAAGTCCCTGCCGGCCAGCGCTTGGTAAAGACTCTTCAAATCGTTGTCGATGATTTGAATGGCTGCCTCAGACAGTGTTTGACCATTGTCATCGGTGATTTGGCCATCCATGGATTGCGCCAAGGCTTGGGCTGCTTCGCACAGACGCGAAAAACCCTGCTCGGCGGGCGCTACCTGCGGCACATCCAGACTGATGCTGATGCTGCGCAACGCCGATTGGTTGGGGTCTTCAGCCATGGCGGCTCGGGCATCAAAGCTCAAGACCAGCACAGGCGGAGAACCCAGCGACGACGCCGCAATCACCATGCGCCCCGGGATCACGCCGGGGACAAATCCCATGCGTGCGGCTTGTTGCTGCACGTATCCTGGGCTCCAAGCGGCTTTACGCGAGGCAATCGTGAAACTGAGTTGTGCATCATGAGAAGCGGCAAATTGATCGAGTTCTCGCGCATGTGCAATGGCCTCGGTCATGTCGGGCAGTTCGGGCGTGACACCAAAGTTGTCCGCATAGGTTTGCGCTTTGACAATAAATTCAGAAAACTCAATATCGTTCAAAGGGCCTTGGCGGTTGGCCACTTGAATGCCCGCTTGAAAAGCACTGTAGAAAAAACCGGCTTGCAGGTTTTGCCATTCTCCAGTGTCGGCGTTCAAGCCCTCCACTATAAAGAGCTTGCTACCCACCCTGCGCACCGGTGGAAGTGCGGCCAACGCCGCTTCACCGGACACAGGGGTATCCAACTCCATGCCGGCAATGACATCGATCAAAGCGTCGAGTTGGCCGCGCTGGTCTGGTTGGGGAAACTCTTGTGCCAAGTCAGAAAAACCCATGGCAGTGTCGGGGTGCATGGGTAAAGAAGCGTTTGCCAAGCTATCGCCGCCTGACAAGGCATCGAGTTCTTCTGGCGTGAGAAGGGGTTCGGCTTGCTTGGGTTGGTTTTGACGAGCGGCCCACGTGTTGTAAGCCACCAAGACCACCAACACCACGCCACCCACAATAGCTAACCAAATTTGCAAACTGCTCATAGCTTGGCCGTGGGCTCTACCAAGCTCACAGCCGACTCCATGTCAACTGCCACGATGCGTGAGACACCTTGTTCTTGCATGGTCACGCCAATCAACTGCTCGGCCATTTCCATGGCAATTTTGTTGTGAGAGATATACAAAAACTGGGTCTCAGCAGACATGCGGGTGACCAGCTTGGTATAGCGCTCAGTGTTGGCATCATCCAAAGGTGCGTCAACCTCATCGAGCAAGCAAAACGGCGCGGGGTTGAGTTGAAAAATAGCAAACACCAAGGCAATCGCCGTGAGAGCCTTCTCGCCACCCGAGAGCAAATAAATGGTTTGGTTTTTCTTGCCCGGCGGCTGCGCCATGACTTGCACACCGGAGTCCAAAATTTCGTCGCCAGTCATCACCAACTTGGCCGTTCCCCCGCCAAACAACTCGGGAAACATCAGCCCAAAATGCTGGTTCACCGTCTCAAAGGTGTCACCTAAAAGCTGACGTGTTTCACCATCGATTTTGCGAATCGCGTCCTCCAGTGTGGTGATGGCTTCATTCAAATCGGCAGACTGGGTATCCAAAAAGTTTTTGCGTTCACGCGCCGTACCCAGCTCTTCCAAGGCGGCCAAATTGACAGCGCCCAAGGCTTGAATGTCACGCTGCAACTGGTCGATTTCTGACGACAAGCCAGCCAGTTTGACGCTTTGGCTCTCAATCGTTGCAGCCAGAACCTGAAGATCGGTTTGCGCGTCTTGCAGCAACTGGTCGTATTGCTCAAAGCCCAAACGAGCGGCTTGCGATTTGAGTTGCAAGTCGACAATACGTTGACGCAGGGGTTCGAGCAGATGCTCGGTTTTGAGTCGCTCTTCATTACTGGCACGCAAACGGTTAGTCAAGTCGTCGTATTCATTGCGCTTAGCTGACAACAGGGTTTGCCGCTCGATTTGCAAGGCCAAGGCATCTTGCAAGCCAGCACGGGCTGTGGTGTCGCTAAGCAAGTTGAGTTCTTCTTGTTGTTTGCCATGCTCGGCATTCAAGTTGGTCATTTGCTGCACCGCTGTGTCTTGGGTGCGCTGCAACTCTTGTTGGCGCGCTTGCAGGCCGCGCACTTGAAACTCGACTTCTTGGCATTGCTTGTCGGTTTGCAACAGCGTTTCGCGCAATGCTTGAAATAATTTTTCCTGTATCAGTTGAGTGTCTTGCAATTGGGCGTGGCGCTCTTGGGTTTGCGCCAGTTGCATATCAAGCTCTTCAAAGCGGACTTGGGCGGCTTGTTGCTTTTGCTCTAGCGCGGTCGATTGGGTTTGTAATTCAGCCGCCTCAGAGGCCAGCCGGCCCTGACGTTCGCGCACCTGTTGGGCTTGTTGCTGCAAGCGCAGCACATCCACATTCAGGGCATGGGCAGCGGCTTGCGCTTGGCTGACTTGTTGACGCAGTTGGCTTCTTTGCAAAGCAGCTTGAGTGGCGGCAGACTCCGCCTTGGCGAGTTGCGAGCGGGCTTCTTCAGCGATCAAAGACTGGCCACGCATTTGTTTGTCGAGATTGTCAATCTCTTGCGCTCTGGCCAAGAGACCCGCCTGTTCGGAGTCTTGGGCATAAAAATGCACGCTGTGCAAACCCACGGCATGGCCTTGAGGGATGAAAATAGATTCACCGGCTTGCAACTTGTCTCGCAAGGACAGCGCAGCGTCTAAATCGGGCGCTGTGTAGCAACCGCTCAACCAATCGGCCAACAAGCCTTTCAAGCCCGCGTCATCGACTTTGACTTGGTCTAAAAGAAGTGGCAAAGACGCAGACTTGTTGGCAAGCAGCGTCACCGCAGGGCTGAAAAAACTCAATTTCGCCAAAGGCACATCGGACGCGAAAGATTTAACAGTGTCGAGCTTACTTACCTCCAAAGCCGCCAAGCTTTCTCGTAAAGCGGCCTCAAACGCTTGTTCCCAGCCAGCGGTGACTTGAACCCGACTCCACAGGGGCTTTAAGCTTTGCAGGCCGTGTTTGGCCAACCAAGGCACCAAACGCTCATCGGTTCGCAGTTTTTCTTGCAGGGCGCTCAAGGCTTGGTGGCGGGCTTGTAACTCGACGAGTTTGGCCGCTTGTTGGTTGCTGTTGTCTTGTGCGGTTTTGCGCTCGGTGTCCAAGCCAGGGGTTTGCGACTCCAAGTTTTGCAAGTCTTGCGCCAATTGTGTTGAAGACGTTTGGGCAAGGCTTAACTGCGACTCCACGTGTTCTAAATGGCTGCTGTCAGGCGCAGCAAGTGCGCCTTGGTCCACTTGAAGACGGCTTTGCCGTTGCTCAAGTTGGCGCACCTGTTCTTGCAAGCCGCGCTGCTCTGCGGCCAATACCTGAATTTGCTGTTGCACTTGGTTAACCAATGCAGCTTGGTCTTGCGACAGCTTTAAAGCGTCTCGCCAGGTTTGTTCGGCGGCGGGCTGTTGCTCTGCCAAATCCTTGCGCTGAGCTTGAACCTTCTCAAGCAAGCTTTGGGCTGTGGATTGGTCTTGGGTCAAGGCCTGCGCTTGCTCGCTGGCAAGCGCAGCTTGCTGCGTCCAATGGGCAATTTGCACTTGAATTTGTTGCAGCCGTTCTTGTGCACGCTGGCGACCTTCAACCACAAATCGAATTTCCGCCTCTAGGCGCCCGACTTCTGCCGTTGCTTGGTAAAGCTGCCCCTGCGCTTGGTTGACTTGCTCACCCGAGTCGTAATGGGCTTGGCGCAATGTTTCAATTTGGTTTTCTATGTGGCGCAAGTCTGCCGTCTTGCCTTCCAAGGCATTACTGGCTTGCTCGGTTTGTTGTTGCAACTGGGTTTGGTTAGCTTGCGCATCGGCACGTTTCAAATACCACAGCTGATGTTGCTTGAGTGTTGACTGGCCTTGCAAATCTTTAAAGCGTTTCGCCACCTCGGCTTGGCGCTCGAGCTTTTCCAAGTTGGCATTGAGCTCGCGCAAAATATCCTCTACGCGTGTGAGATTTTCGCGGGTGTCACCCAAACGGTTTTCGGTTTCACGGCGACGCTCTTTGTATTTAGAGACACCTGCGGCCTCTTCCAAAAACAAACGCAACTCTTCGGGCTTGGACTCGATGATGCGGCTGATCGTGCCTTGTCCGATGATGGCGTAAGCGCGAGGACCTAAACCGGTACCCAAAAATACATCTTGCACATCGCGGCGGCGCACCGGTTGGTTGTTGATGTAGTAGCTGCTGGTGCCGTCGCGCGTCAACACACGCTTGACCGCAATCTCAGCAAACTGGTTCCACTGACCACCGGCACGGTGGCTGGCATTGTCAAATACCAGCTCGACACTGGCGCGACTGGCGGACTTGCGACTGGTGGTTCCATTGAAGATCACGTCTTGCATAGATTCACCGCGCAATTCACTGGCGCGGCTCTCGCCCAGCACCCAGCGCACCGCGTCAATGATGTTGGATTTGCCGCACCCGTTGGGGCCCACCACACCGACTAATTTCCCAGGCAATAAAAAATTCGTTGGGTCTGCGAAAGACTTGAAACCGGAGAGCTTGATCGAATTAAGACGCACCTAAAGCCCTTTAGAAAATGGAATAGTTAAAAAAAGAAAAAATCAGGTGGCTGTTTTTAAATCGACATCAATCCAATGCCCCACTTCAGACGACAGGCTTTGCAAAGAAGGCAGGACTTTGGCAATTTCAATCACCAATTCGGACAAAGGCGTTGTGCGGCTCATGGCTTCAAGCTGAATAACTTGCTGGCTGAGTTCTGGCCCAGACAGAAAAGTTCCATAGCCTTTCAGGGAATGAAGCAATCGCTGAACGGGTTCAGCATCGCGCAGGGCCAAGGCGGCACGCAATGAATTCAGGTCCTTTTCCAAGCTGTCTTGGAAAGTGAGCGCCAAAGTCAACATCTGTGACTTATCCATGGCGAATTCTTGCACTTTGCTGGTGTCGAGGTAACTGTACATAGCCCCCGATAATATCAGCCATGAATCCGCACCTCACCCACCTGCAGCCCTACCCTTTTGAGCGCTTACGTCATTTGTTCAAGGGCGTTAGCCCCGAGCCCAACTTATCCGCCATCAGCTTAGGCATAGGAGAACCACGCCATCCCACGCCTGCCTTGGTTTTTGAGGCTTTACAGGCAAATATGAATGCTTTATCAGCTTATCCAGCCACCGCGGGCAGTTTGGCGCTGCGTCAGGCTTGCAGCGACTGGATTGCGCGTCGCTACCAAGTGAGTGTGGACGCAGCAACGCAAGTTTTGCCGGTGAATGGCTCGCGTGAAGCCTTGTTTGCGTTTGCCCAAACCGTTTTAGATGGCTCTACAGACGCCTTGGTGGTCTCGCCCAACCCTTTTTATCAAATTTACGAAGGAGCCGCCTTGCTGGCGGGCGCACAGCCCTATTTTGTAGCCAGCCTGGCGCAAAACAATTTTTCAGTGGATTGGGACAGTGTTCCCGCAGACATCTGGGCGCGTACGCAACTCGTGTTTGTTTGTTCGCCAGGCAACCCCACCGGTGCGGTCATGCCCTTGTCAGAGTGGCAAAAGTTGTTTGCACTTTCTGACCAATATGGTTTTGTATTAGCAAGCGATGAGTGTTACAGCGAAATCTATTTCGGTGACACCCCGCCCGTGGGCGGTTTACAAGCCGCAGCCTTGTCTGGCAGAAAAGATTTTTCTCGCCTCATCAGCTTCACAAGTTTGTCTAAACGCAGCAATGTGCCCGGTATGCGAAGTGGGTTTGTGGCGGGTGACGCCAGCTTGATAGAGGCTTTTTTGCGCTACCGTACCTACCACGG
>JABMMR010000028.1 GCA_013205525.1 Burkholderiales bacterium
GAACAATTGCGCGACGCGGTTCGCAAATGGGTGGACAAGGCCTACAGCTTTGATGAGCGCCGCAGCGTGGTGGCAGCAGGCGGGTTTTCTGCCAGCGCCTACCAAGCCATGGCCGAGTTGGGTTTGTGTGGCTTGTATGTGCAAGACAGCTATGGCGGCATGAACATGGGGCCCACCGAGGGCATGGTGGCCATGGAAGAGTTGGGCCGTGGCATGGTCATGGAGCCCTTGGTACACACCTGGATGTGCACCTCGGTGTTGCAAGCTTTTGCACCTGTTGCCCTCAAAACCGAATGGCTGCCCCGCTTGGCCGGTGGCAACGCTCTGTTGGTATTGGCCCACCATGAAAAAGGCACTCGCTACGACCTGTACAAATGCCAAGCCACCGCAAAACAAACGGGCGGCGCTTGGCACATCAGCGGCCACAAGAGCTTGGTGCCCGCCGGCGACCATGCCCACGGTTTTTTGGTGCCAGCCACGGTGAACGCCAAACAAGCCCTGTTCTTGGTGCCGCGCAGTGCGGCAACCGTCACCACCCATGCCTACCAAGCACAAGACGGCAGTCGCATGAGCGAATTGCACATGGTGGACGCGCCTGCACAAGTCATCAGCCTTGAAGGCTTGGTAGCTTTGCAGTTGGCAGTGGATGTGGGTGCCACTGCTTTATGCGCCGAGGCTGTGGGTTTGATGGAAAAAACATTGGCCCTCACGGTGGAGTACATGAACACCCGCAAACAGTTTGGTGTGGCGATTGCCAGCTTTCAGGCGCTGCGACACCGTGTGGCCGACATGAAAATGCAACTCGAGCTAGGCCGCTCCATGAGTTATTACGCCACGCTCAAACTCAATGCGCCAGCCGCCGAGCGCAGCTTGGCGGTGTCGCGGGCCAAATACCAAATCGGCCGATCGACTCGCCATGTGGGCCAAGAAGCGGTGCAACTGCATGGCGGCATTGGCGTGACCGATGAGTACATCGCCAGCCATTGCTTTAAGCGCTTGACGCAAATCGAAATCAGCTTGGGCGACAGCCTGCACCACTTGGGCGAGGTGTCGGCACAGATGCAAGAAACCGCAGGGGTGTTTGCCTAAGGCGAAAGCGAGGTGAAGCGCGCTTGTCTAACCCCCTCAACCACTACCTCCTCGGTAAACATAGCCAACGGGCGCACCCAAAGCCCGCGCTCACCATATTCGGCTCGGTACAGCACCAAAGGCTCCAAGTTTTCGCTGTGGCGAACAACACCCAGCACTTCATACAACAAGCCTTTGTAATGGCGGTAAGGCCCCAGTCTTAGGGCAGGCAAAGGAGAGAGGTCGGTGTCGGACATGGTCTCTCAAGCATAAAGCTTTTTGGCAAAGCCGATAATGGTCTTATGCATCCAAAAGCCTTGTTAGACGCTTGCACTGAACTCACCCGTTTGCTGCTTCGCTTTGACCACCCTGCCGACAGCGTGGTTTCCAAATACTTCCGTGACCAGCGCAAACAAATGGCCTTGGGGCCGCGTGAGCGCGGCGTTTTGGCCGAAACCGGCTACAACGTGTTGCGCCAAAAACTGCGGTTCGAGCACTTAGGCAAATCCGGCACCGGTGTGAAAGAGCGGCGCTTGGCGATTTTGGGATGGGCTGCTTACTTGGATACCCAGGCCAAGTTGCAGCAACCCCAAGCCGCCCACGGTGACCGTGGTTTCATGAAAGCCGCCATGAGCGACATGGAGTTCAAGTGGTTGGCAGATTGCGATGCCGCCACCGACGACGCATTCTTGGCACCCCACAGACACAATTTGCCGCCCTGGTTGGCTGAAGGCTTGCAAGCCCAATTGGGCGATGAGTTTTGGCCTTTGGTGGAGAGTTTGCAGCACACGGCTGGCTTGGATGTGCGGGTCAACACCCTGCTGGCCAAACGTGCCGACGTGCAAGCTGAACTTGAAAAGCACAACATCACGGTTCAGCCCACACCTCATTCCCCATGGGGCTTGCGCATGAACGCCAAGCCCAACCTCAGCAAGCTGGCGCTTTTTGAAAAAGGCATCATCGAGGTTCAAGACGAGGGCTCACAACTGTTGGTGCTGCTGGTGGACGCCAAGCGCGGCGAGATGGTCGCCGACTTTTGCGCTGGCGCGGGGGGCAAAACATTGGCCTTGGGCGCGTCCATGCGCAACACCGGCCGTTTGTATGCGTTTGACACCTCGGCGCACCGCTTGGATGCTTTAAAGCCGCGCTTGGCGCGGAGCAGTTTATCTAATATTCATCCTGTGGCCATCGCCCATGAACGCGATGAGCGCATCAAACGCTTGCGCGGCAAGATGGACCGCGTGCTGGTGGACGCCCCATGTACCGGCTTGGGAACCTTGCGACGCAACCCCGACTTGAAATGGCGTCAAACTCCACTGTCGGTAGAGGAACTCAGCGTCAAGCAAGCCGCGATTTTGGACAGCGCCGCAAAGTTGCTCAAACCAGGCGGCCGCTTGGTCTACGCCACTTGCAGCTTGTTGCCCGAAGAAAATGAGCAAATTGCCCAAGCTTTCAGCGCCGCCCACCCCGATTTCAAACCACTTCTGGTGAGCGAGGTGTTAAGTGAACTTGAGGTGGATCAAGCGGCCAGTTTGTGCACCGCAGATGGTTTGTATTTGCGTCTGTGGCCCCATCGTCACTCGACCGATGGCTTTTTCGCGGCTGTGTGGCAAGCGGCTTAAAATCAAATTCAGTTTTACTAAAGGATTGCTATGTTGTTGCCCTCTTGGCCTTGGTTAGATTTGCTCATGAATTGGCTCGCCCATGGCACTTGGCATTTAAGTGCTTGGCAGTTGGTGTTGTTCACTTTGGTCATGACGCACATCACGATTGCATCGGTCACCATTTATTTACACCGTCACCAAGCCCATCGATCCCTTGATTTGCACTGGTTGCCGGCGCACTTTTTCCGCTTTTGGCTGTGGTTAACCACCGGCATGACCACCAAAGCGTGGGCGTCTATTCACCGCAAACACCACGCCAAGTGCGAGTCTGAAGACGACCCGCACAGCCCGCAGGTGTTTGGCATCCAAAAAGTCTTTTGGCAAGGCGCTGAGTTGTATGGCGTGGAAGCGGCCAATGAAGAAACCTTGCGCAAATATGGCCACGGCACGCCTGATGATTGGCTTGAGCAAAATATTTATTCAAAATTCATTTGGCAGGGCGTGGGCTTGATGATGATCATCGACTTGGCCTTGTTTGGCATCATTGGCTTGACCGTCTGGGCGGTGCAAATGATGTGGATCCCCGTCACCGCCGCTGGCGTCATCAATGGTTTTGGCCACTACTGGGGTTACCGCAATTTCGAAGCACCCGACGCCAGCACCAATATCTCGCCTTGGGGTATTCTGATTGGCGGCGAAGAGTTGCACAACAATCACCACACCTATCCCACCTCAGCCAAGTTGTCGGTCAAACCCTATGAATTCGACATTGGCTGGTTGTACATCCGCATCTTAGAAACAGTGGGCTTGGCCACGGTGAAAAAAACCCCACCCAAATTGCAATATGCCTTGGCGCAACCGGTGGCGGACGAAAAAACACTGGAGGCCTTGATTGCCAACCGTTATGAGGTGATGGCCGGCTATGCGCGCCAAATTAAACTGGCTTTGAAACAAGAGGTGGCGAGCTTGCCCCAATTGCCTACCCAAGCCGCCTTGGCTGCCGCCAAGCGTTGGATGCACCGTGACGAGTTGCAAGTCCCCGAAAAATTCCGCGCCCATCTGGCGCAGGCGCGAGCGGCATTGCCCCATGTCGACACCATGGTCAGTATGCGAGAAGAATTGCGTCAGATGTGGCTCAACACCCATGCCAACCGAAGCCAGTTGGCTGCCGAGTTGCAAGCTTGGTGCAAACGTGCAGAAACCAGTGGCGTGGCAGCCTTGCGAGATTTCTCTATGCAGTTGCGCACTGCTCGGGTGGGGTGAAAGCCCTCATGATTCGTTGGTTGACGGCTGTTTTATGCTTGTCCTGTTCCTCTTTGTTGGCTCAGGAGCAAGCAAGAGTGCTGTCAACTATCCCTAGCTATTTACCTACTAACACTGTCAACAGCAACGGCGAGGTGGTCATGTCCACCGTCTTCAATGTGGTTTATGAATACGCCGGCAAGCAGTACACGGTGCAAATGCCCTATGACCCAGGTGCTTATGTCAGCTTGCAAATCGCACCCACTTTTTCAGCTTCCACGAAGGCCCCTCCTTTGGCTCCCGCGCCGCAGGTCATTTATTTGCAAAGCCCGCCGCAGGTATTAAGTAACCCTGTTTATGTCATGCCGTATTCACCGCCTTATTACTATGGCAATCCGCTGCCTTTTACCTTTAACTTCGGCTTAGGCTATTACCGCTGGCGACGTTGAAGCCGACATAAAAAAACCCGCCGCAGCGGGTTTTTTTCGTCAGTGACTGAATTACTTCAGCTTGATCTCTTTGTATTCCACATGTTTGCGAGCCTTGGGATCAAATTTCATGATCAACATTTTTTCGGGCATGGTTTTTTTGTTTTTGGTGGTCGTATAGAAGTGACCTGTGCCAGCTGTTGATTCAAGCTTGATTTTTTCGCGTCCGCCTTTGGAAGCCATGATGAAGTCCTTTCGAAGTCGGTGAAAATTTAAGCTTGACCGCGAGCGCGCATGTCTGCGAGCACGACGTCAATGCCTTTTTTGTCGATCAAGCGCAATGCAGCGCTGGAGACGCGCAAACGCACCCAACGGTTCTCGGTTTCCACCCAGAAACGGCGGTACTGCAGATTGGGCATGAAACGACGCTTGGTTCTGTTGTTGGCGTGGGAAACATTGTTCCCAACCATGGGACCTTTGCCCGTAACTTCACATACACGTGCCATTCAGACACTCCTTGATGTAACAGC